>JAEKLQ010000051.1 GCA_019509785.1 Fibrobacterota bacterium
TGCATTTATACGGGCGAATCCTCGCGCACCGACGTGAGCGCGCCGATATTCGTCCCGGCCGCCATGAAAACCCATCCGGTGATGGAAGGGATCAGTTTCAACGGCAAGGACACCACCGTGGTTCAGCAGGGGGAGTTCCATACCTTCCAGAAGCTGATTAACACGGTCCGGCCGGATGCCGAGATTTTGATGCGGATGGACGGTACGAAGTGCACCAAGGGCGGGACCGGAACCAATTGCGGATTGAATTATCCGAATTACAGCACTCCGGGCGGCTATCCTATCGCATGGACCTTCAAGGCCACCAAGGGCACGGTGGGCTATTTCATGGAAGGCCATGACCTGTTCACCATGCAGGCCATGACCCAGGCCGTATGGGACAAGTTCTTCAAGCAATTCATGTATTACATGGCCGGCTATGATAGCACCCTCATAATCCCCGAAGGAGTTCATAAGGGCGGATCGATTCCCCAAGCCATGGAAAAGTCCGGCATCACCTTCCACGACGGACAGGACGCCGGCGTGCTCATCACCCGTTCCGGGAACCACCTGGTCTCCCTGTACGATATGACGGGACGGCAATTGTACCAGGACCATGGGACCCAAGCGCCCATGGACTATGACGTGAATGAGAAGCTGCACGGCGTGCGGCCGGGCATTTACGTGCTGCGGGTGGCGGTGCCTGGCGCGGTGCGGTCCAAGCGTATCTTGATTCGATAGAGAGATTTGGATAGAGGAAATGTAGAGGTCGTCCAACGGGCGGCCTTTAATTATTGGTACGCCCGGCAGGGGGCACCGAATCCAGCCGTGGTTCCGGGAGAGGCAAATTACTCCACCCGGACTTCTAGTCCGTCCGGAACACCATCGGATTGAAAGCCTTCGCCGCCAGGAACACCTTGTCGCCAACCTTCAGCCCTTCCACGTCATCGGGCAGCGCGGTCACCCGCACCACATCTCCTCCTACCAACACGGTCAAGACCCGCACCACGCCCGCCTCTTTGATCTCCAACAGCACCCCGGTCAGGCGAAGCTTGTTGCTGATGCGGCCGGCTCCGAACACCTCGGACGGGGAACCCTGGCGCGCGATGCGGCCGTCTTCCAGGCAATAGACCCGGCCCGCCATGCGGTGCACTTCGGCCACATCGTGGCTGACCAATATGGCGGCTATGGAAAAGCGCCTTTGCAGCGCGAGGATCTCGTCCTGTAGGCGGGCGCGCATGGCCGGGTCCAAGGCGGAGAGGGGCTCATCCAGGAGCAATAAACTTGGTTCTGAAACGAGGGCGCGGGCCAGCGCGACCCGCTGCTTCTGGCCTCCGGAAAGCGTGTCCGGCCGCCGCAGGGCCAGTTCGGTGAGATGCGTGGCCTCCAGGATCGCGTCCACGCGCTCGCCTTGGCCCCGGTCCTGCAATGCGAACTCCAGGTTCCCGCGCACCGTCATGTTGGGGAATAGGGCATAGTCCTGGAAAACCATACCGACCCGGCGCCGTTGCGGGGAAAGGTCGATGCCCGCGGCGGAGTCGTACCAGGTTTCACCGTTCACCTCGATGCGGCCTCCGTCCGGGCGGGTCAGTCCGGCCAGCATGCGCAACAAGGTGGTCTTGCCCGCGCCGGATGGCCCGTACAAGGCGATGAATTCCCCCGGCCCGATATCCATGGCGGTGTCCAGTTCCAGGTCGCCGCGCGCGGTATGCAAGCGCTTGCGTAGAGATAGGCGGATCATTAGAACGGTTTCACCTTCTTGCGGTTGACGGCGAACAGGGTGATGAGGATGGCGAAGGACAAGACGAACAGGATGAGGGCGTGCACGTGGGCGTTCCCGAAGCGCAGGGATTCCACTTCATCGAAGACGGCGATGGAGGCGACCTTGGTGACTCCGGGGATCTTGCCGCCGATCATAAGGACCACCCCGAACTCGCCCATGGTATGCGCAAAGGTGAGGGCGATGCCGCTCAAGAGCGCCGGTTTCAGGTTGGGCAGAGAGACGCGCAGCAAGGTGGTCCAACGCGATTTGCCCAGCACGTAGGCGGCTTCGGTCAGGCTGGGGGGCAGGCCGTCGAAACCGGACAGCAAGGGGTTGACCATGAAGGGCAGGCTGAAAATCACCGAGCCGATCACGAGCCCGGTGAAGGTGAAGGCGATGGAGAGATGGAGCCGGGTTTTGAGGAAATGCCCGAAAGCGTTCTCCGGGCTGAAGGCGACCAGCAGGTAGAAGCCCAGCACCGAAGGCGGCAGCACCAGCGGCATGGAGACCAGGGCATGCAAAGGCAGGCGCCATCGCGCAGGCGCTTGCGCCAACCCCCATGCCAAGGGCACGGCCAGCAGGATAAGGATGGCGCAGGTGGCGGCGGACAGTTTGAGGGTGAGCCAGATCGGCTCCAGGTCAAGGCTGGACATGGCCCTCCGCCAGCCCGACTTCGGTGGCTTTGATCAGGGCGTATACGGCCGCGCCCGGGCTCAGCTCCAGCTCCCGCGCGGCCCGCGTGCTGATGAGGGCGTGCAAACGGGTTTCCGCGAACGCCAAAACCACATGCGCCAATATGCCGCCTTCGGCGAGGGAAACCACTCGGCATGGGAGTCGGTTGCGGATGCTGATGCGGGGCAAGGGCCCCACCGCCAGGGAGACTTCCGATTCCTTGAAGAGGACGGTGATGGGATTGCCGGGCGCGAGGTAAGCCGCGGAGGTGGCGGATTCGAGAACGAGGGAAGTGAGTCGCGTGCCGGCTACGTCGATGCCGACCAGGGAGAATTCCCCTTCGCTTTCGAGTTCCAATACGGTTCCGAATAATCGATTCATCGTCCGCGGCCTTGCTACTTCGCGCCCATGATGTTAGGGACTCCAAGCCAGGAGGAAAGCTAACAATAGCCCGCATCCGCCTGGCTGGCGGGGCTGCAGGGCGTGGAACGGGGCTTCAGGGTAGTAGGTAGCCGTATTTGGCCAGGATGATCCTGGCTGGGGCGGAGTACAGGTATTCCAGGAACTTGGCCGACGGGCCGGGATTGTTCTCGGCGCCGTACTTGCAGATGACCGCGCCTTGCGCGATGGGATCGTAGGCCGTGCTATCCACATCGGCCCACTTGCCCTTGCCGCGCATATCCGCCGCGAGGACAACCGATTTGGCCGTAATGCCGATATCCGCCGTGCCCAGCAGGACGTATTGGTTCACTTGGGAAATGCTTTCCCCGAAGACCAGCTTCTTCTTAACGCGGTCATAATAACCGGACTTCTTGAGCGCCTTGACGGCTTCGCGGCCGTAGGGGGCCCGCTCCGAATCGGCCAGGGCGATCTTTTCCACGCCCGCTTCGGCCAGCAGGGAAAGGCCCTTGGAAGGATCCGAATCCCGCATCGTCCACAAGACCAATTTCCCGTAGGCATAGGGCTTCGGCTTAGCCGAGGCATAACCCCATTTCGCCAGGGAGTCGGGGAAATCCATATCGGCGGAGATGAAGACGTCGAAGGGGGCGCCGTTCTTGATCTGGGCCGCGAGCTTGCCGGAAGAGCCGTAGACGGTTTTGACTTCGACGCCGGCCGACTTCTTGAAATCCGCCTTCAACTCTTCCATGGCGAATTGCACGTTGGCCGCCACGGCGGCGGTAAATTGAGGCGCATCCTTGCCCCAGACCGGGCGGAGCGCGGAAGAAAGGGAAAATAAAATGAACAGGAATATTGGTTGATATTTTCGCATGGTCGGGAAAGATTTTTTCCGAGCCGTCTTCTGCGGCGATTGCCGGGAGGAGGTCGCCTCGCCCCGGTCCCCGCCGAGTCCGGCTCTGAGCCCGGAATCCCTTTCCGGATCCGCGTCGGAAAACATATATTTTCCTTCCGGCTGAACGGCCTCCCATGAACTCGGATAAACGCTCCCAAGGCATACTCATCCTGATGGGGGTTTCCGGCTCCGGCAAGACCACCGTGGGAAAACTGCTATCCGCCAAGCTGGGCTGGCCCTTCTACGATGCCGACGATTTCCAGCCCAAGGACAACCTGGCAGAGATGGCCCAGGGATTGCCCCTCAATGATCGGGACCGGCGACCCTGGCTATTGGCCATCCACGATTTGCTGGTTGGCCTGGCCGCGCGGCGCGGCAAGGCGATCATCGCCTGCTCCGCGCTCAAGCGGGATTACCGGGATCTGCTCTGCGCGGGAGTCGGCGGCGCCCGCTTCGTGTACCTGAAGGGCGAATTCGCCATCTTGCGCGAACGTCTGGAGCGGAGGCAGGGCCATTTTTTCAAGGCGGCCTTGCTGGGCAGCCAATTCGAACTCATCGAGGAGCCGGAGGATGCGCTGGTGGTGAACGTGGACAATCCTCCGGAGGCGGTTATGGAAAGTATATTGACGGGCCTAGGACTATGAAAATGAAAATACGACCGTTCTTCGCCATGCTCTGCGCCATCCTGGCCACGGGATGCGCCTCCATCAAGTATCGGAACGCTCCCGTCGTGGAAGCGCGCGGATCCGTCTACGTCGCGCCCCTGGTCGTGCCCGCCGCCGTGGATTCCTTGCTGGCCCCGCTCGGATGGACCCAGGGCCGTTTCGCGACCGAGCTCGCCAAGGAGATCCGCTTCCAGCTCAACCGCAAAGGCGTGGCCACGCCGCAGGACTCGACCGGCGTAACCTCCCGCCTGGAGATCCAGGTGGATCATTATGATCCGACGGATTTCGCCATCAAGGGGCATCTGACCACGCCCGCCGGCGCGCGGGACATCGAGTTCAAGAAGCAGAGCGGGGCCGCGGAACGCGAGGATCCCACCATCGACAATATCCGCCTCATGGCCGAGAACCTGTCGGAGAAGGCCCGCACCGATCCGAGCCATCGCAGGACCAATACCCAAGCTCCCGTGCTGATGTTGATCCCCCTTTGATGCGCGCGGCGGATCGCGGATTATGCTAATTTTTACCCGCAAACGGGGCGTTTCGCGGGTAGACGGCGGATATATAGCGGGAGGGCAGGGATGATGGGACGGGTCTCAGCTTACTTGATCACGACCTTCGCGTTGGCTCTCCTCACAAGCGGCTGCCGCAAGACCGATCAGGCCGGTGGCAATCGCGAAGGCGGCCGGCCCCAAGTCGAGGACAAGGCCGTCGCGGTCGATTCCGCGGGCGAGGCCGACCCCATCGCCAACCCGGCCGCCGTGAAGGGCGGGTCCTACGCCACCTGGCAGGGCGGTTTCCCGAAATCCCTCAACTACTGGTTGGAGAATTCCACCGCGGCCCAGGAAATCAGCGGCATGCTTTTCGAGCCGCTGATCGATATGCATTCCACGCAGGACAAGCCCATCCCCGAATTGGCCGACTCCTGGACCATTTCCGACGACAAGAAGACCTTCACGGTGCACATCGATCCGCGGGCGCGCTGGAGCGACGGCCATCCGGTCACCGCCGAGGACGTCCGCTTCTATTGGGACGTCATCATGAATCCCAAGAACCTGACCTCGATGTACCGCATCGGCATGGGCCGTTTCGATCGGCCCGAGCTGAAGGACAGCCTCACCTTGGTGTTCCATGCCAAGAACGTGCACTGGGGGAACTTCTGGGAAATCGCGGCCATGGTGGCATTCCCCAAGCATCTCTGGGAGAAGGTGGATTTCAACGAGCAGAACTTCGAGTTCCCGGTGGTGTACGGCCCTTATCGCCTCTACGAGGTGAAGAAGGAACGTTCGGTGGTTTTGCAACGCCGCAACGATTGGTGGGGCCTGGCCCGCAAATGGAACCAGCACAAGTACAACTTCGACTACCTGAAGTACGTCTACATCGAGGATCAGATCAAGACCCTGGAAGCTTTCAAGAAGGGGGACATCGACGTATACCCCATCTACACCGCGGCCATATGGGCCGAGAAGACGAAGTTCGACCAGGTGCAGAAGGGATGGATCGCGCGCCAGCGCGTCTATAACCGCGAGCCGAAGGCCTTTCAGGGTATCGCACTCAACATGCGGCGGCCGCAATTCCAGGACGTGCGCGTGCGCGAGGCGCTGGCCCGGCTCATCAACCGCAACCTGATGAATGAGAAGCTGATGTTCAACGAGTACTTCATGTTGAACAGCTATTTCCCTAGCCTTTATCCCGACAATAAGAATCCGCATTTCCCCATGCTGGAGTACGATCCCGCCAAGGCGCGCGCGCTATTGACCGCCGCGGGCTGGAAGCCGGGAGCGGACGGCATCCTGAAAAAAGACGGCAAGCCTTTCACGGCGGTGCTCTTGACCAGCAGCCCCGATATGCGCCATCTGAACGTGTACGTCGAGGATCTGAAGGCGGTGGGCGTGGACGCGAAAATCGACCAGGTTTCCTATTCGAGCTTGGTGAAGCGCATGGACCATCAGGATTTCGATATGTACTGGGCGGCCTTCGCCTACGATCGCCTTATCGATCCGGAAGCGGCATGGGGTTCGAAGAGCGTCGACGAAGTGGCGAGCAACAATTATCCCGGCGTGAAGGACAAGGCTATCGACAGCCTGATCGAATTGCAGAAAGGCGAATTCGACATGGAGAAGCAACACGCCATCCTGCGGCAAATCGACGACCGCCTGCTCCGCATCATGCCTTACGCCCTCCTGTGGCAGGCCGATCATACCCGTCTGCTCTATTGGCGCCGCTTCGGCACCCCCAAGTACGTCCTCGATAAGTACCATCGCGAGAATTCCATCCCGGAATACTGGTGGAGCGATCCGGCCCAGTCCAAGGCCTTGGACGAAGCCATGGCCGGGGGGAAATCCCTGCCGCCCGCGGAAACCGACATCCACTACCAGGAATAGGGCACGGCTTGAAAGCCTACCTGATCCGCCGCATCCTGCTGATGATCCCGACCTTGTTCGGGATCAGCCTGGTATGCTTTACCCTCATCCAGTTCGTTCCGGGCGGCCCGGTGGAAGAGCTCATCTCGCGCATGCGCCAGGTCTCCTCCCAGCGCGGCATGTCGTCGAAGTCCATTTCCCCGCAGGAGGTGGAAAACATCAAGGCCTACTTCGGCTTCGATAAGCCGCCCGCGGTCCGCTACGTGAAATGGATGGGCAACGTGGCGCGCGGCGATCTGGGCCGATCGTATACCTACCATGAGCCGGTCCTGAAACTGATCTTCTCCAAGATGCCCATCTCCCTTTTCTTCGGGCTCACCTCCTTCCTCCTGTCCTACATCGTGTGCGTGCCTTTGGGGATGGCCAAAGCCATGAAGCACAATTCCTGGTTCGATATGATTTCCAGCGTACTCATCTTTTCCGGCTACGTGATGCCGGGATACGCCCTGGGCATCGTGCTGATCATATTCCTGGGGGGCGGCAGCTACCTGAACCTGTTCCCCATCTCGGGCGTGATCTCGGACGAGTTCGAATCGTTGAGTCTGCTGGGGAAGAGCTTGGACTTCATGCACCATATGGTGCTGCCCATGGTCTGCTATATGATCGGCGAATTCGCCTTCCTGACCATGCTGATGAAGAACAGCCTGCTGGACGAGGTGGGGAAGGATTACATGCGCACGGCCCTGGTGAAAGGGTCCACCTTTCCCCAGGCGGTGCGGCGGCATGCCTTGCGCAACGCGCTCATTCCCATCGCCACGCGGGCCAGCGAAATCTTCACCCTCATGTTCGCCGGTTCCATCCTCATCGAACGCGTGTTCGATATCGACGGTATGGGCCTGTTGGTGTTCAATTCCACCGTCAACCGCGACTACAACGTGGTGCTGGGGGTGATCTTGCTTTCCAGCGTCATGACCCTGTTGGGCCGGCTCTTCGCGGACATCCTCTACGTGATCGTCGATCCCCGGATCCGCTTCCAATGATCGTGCGGCGGCGCGCCTTCTTTTCGGAATTGACCCTGGAGCGCCTGCGCCGCTTCCGCCGCATCCGCCGCGCTTGGGTCTCCCTGCTGATCCTGGGCGGCGCTTTCCTGATTTCGCTTTTCTCCGAATTCATCGCCAACGACAAACCGCTCTGGCTACGCTACCAGGGCCATACCTATCTTCCCATCGTCCATTTCTATCCTGGCACCTTGTTCGGAGGGCCTTACTCCACCGAGCCCGATTACTTGAAACTGAAGGACGATCCGGCATTCGCAACGGCGGGCGGCTCCATGGTTTTCCCCGTCATCCCCTATGGGCCCTTGCGCGCCAACCTGGACATGGAAGGCACCCCGCCGCATCCGCCTTCGCGCCGGCACTGGCTCGGCACGGACAATACCGCCCGCGACGTGCTGGCGCGCCTCATCTACGGGTTCCGCATCTGCATGATGTTCGGACTGTGCCTGGCCCTATCCGATGCGGTCCTCGGCATCCTGATCGGCGGCATCCAAGGCTATCTCGGCGGCAAGGTTGATCTCGGCGTGCAACGCCTGATCGAAATCTGGAGCGCCTTGCCTTTCCTCTACGTGGTCATCCTGCTGGGATCGATCTATGGCCAGGGATTCTGGATCCTGCTGCTCGTGCTGGCCCTGTTCGAATGGATCAGCTTGTCGTACTACATGCGCGGCGAGTTCTACCGATTGAAAGGGATGAATTACGTGAAGGCGGCGAAGGCCTCCGGCTTCGGCCCGGGGCGCATCTTCTTCAAGGAGATCCTCCCCAACGCCCTCACCCCGGTCATCACCATCCTCCCCTTCACCGTGGTCAGCGGCATCGGATCCTTGACGGCCCTCGACTTCCTCGGCTTCGGCTTGCCGCCCCCTACGCCTTCCTGGGGCGAAATGCTGACCCAGGGACTGCAAAACCTGCAGGCCCCCTGGATCGCCGTCTCCAGCGTGGCGGCGTTGTTCGCCACCCTACTGTTGGCGACCTTCATCGGCGAAGGCGTGCGGGAAGCGTTCGATCCCAAGGCGTTCTCCCGCATCGAGTGATGGGTAACCCGAGGGTTACCTCCAATGGATTCCCCTCTGTTCGCCTTCGGGTTAACCGGGGGGTTACGGGGACCTCAGGATCCCCACCCGGCGGTATTCCGTCGTCTCCGCGTTATCCCGGCGACGCCGGGAACGGGCAGAAGACGCACCGTGGTCTTGACGATGTAAGCGCCGGTCGCGACCGGGTTTCCCGCCTGGCTGCGGCCATCCCAGAGCACGCGCAGAAGCCGGGTGTGCCCGGCCGGCCCGGCGGAGAGCTTTTCGAATTCGCCTTGGGTCACGGCGAACTCCAGCCGGTCCACGAAAGTCCCCAGGTTGGAAAACACGTTCATATCGACGGAGAAGGCGCGGGAAGCGGTGACGGTCAGGCTCGCGTAGCGCTCGGTCTCTTGCGCGGACGGGGCGGGATCGAGCCGCCATTGATCGCCGGGCCCCCGCGGCGCCGGCCGGAACGCCTGCGGAGCCACCAGTACGAAGGCGGGCCCCCTGGGATCGGGCGGGCGGAAGAAAGGCCGCACCAGGCCGTTCTCATGGGCCACCTTCAGAAGCGAGGGGGCGCCGAAGTAGGGATAGGCCCGCCGCACGCGGTCCAAGGGGTTCTCCGGATTCACGAACTCTACGATGATGCTGTCGGAAGGCGTGTTCTGCAAGCGTCCGTCCCCGGGCACCGGAGCGGCGCTTTCCTCCCGGTCGAAGACGCCGGCCAGGTAACCCGAGGCCGCGCTCAAGGTCAGGCTTTCGCTATCATGGAAGCGGCTCGCCGATACCTTGAGGCCGCAACCCTTGCAGTCCAGGCTTTCGGGCGGGGTAAGGCGCGCTTCCAAGCGGATATCGTCCACGGTGACGGCGGTGATGGGTTGCCCGTCGCGATACAGCCCTACTTGGGCTTGATCGCGGCAGGATCCCCCGAGGCCCGCCGGTATCGGGCCCGCCGCGCGTACGATGGTGAGGGGGTAGGGTACGATTACCTCCTTCGCGGTGGCGCCGCCATTGCTACTGTCGATATAGGTGTAAGCGTAATCCAGGACCATCCGCGTGGTGTCGGCTTGCAGGTTCAGACGGTGCGTGAACACGAATCCCTTGTCGTCCCGCGCGGCGGCGTGGAAGGTGGAATCGCCGCTGGCGAGAACCAAATCTTTCGGCTTCGCCGGCACCGAGAGGACGTTCCCCACCACGTTGTTCCGCAGAACCTCCTCCAATTGCGTCCCGGGTTGGTTCACCGCCCAGTATCCGCTTTTCGAATTCGCGCTGCTGTACCCGTTGGCGCGTATGTTCGCCGTCATTTGCACGATGGTGGCGGGCGCCACCGGGCGGATGTCCTGGGTATCGAAGAAGACCGTGAAGGTGGCGGGGACCCCGGCGCCGGCGGTGAATTCGTCCACGCTCGCCTCCCGGCCGTAATCCGGCGTGGAGGGCGCGCCATCGGAAAGGAAGACGATGAAGCGCTCCGCGGAATCGGATTTGGAATCGCGCATCGCCTCCTTGGCGGCCAGGAATCCCAGGGAGATATCCGTGCCGTTGCGGGTGTCCAGGCGGTTCATCACCGGATTGGCGCGCGAGGCCGGCAATCGGGTCGCGTAGATGAGGTTCCCCTCCGAGTCATGCTTGAGCAGGGACTTCAAGGTATCCAACCCGGTGCGCCCGTTCGCGAAGGCCTTGTCGAGCGGGGTGAGAGGCGCGAAGGAATCGTGCTGGGAGGTGTCCCGCGGGAAGGCGGTGCGGAAGAATGCGTTCTCCCGATGATCGAAGGAAAGCCGCCGCGTGAAGACCACCAGGCCCACCGCGGCGGAGGGTTCCGCGTTGCGGATGTCGTCGAGCAGGGAGGCGACCACGTTGAAGCGGGCTGCCGTGGGATCGTTCTCGTTCATGCTGCCCGAATTGTCGATGACGAAGACGATGGAGGGAGGCTTGGGGTTGCCGCCGGCGAGACGGATGAACTCGTCGCAATGGGGCACGCGCAGGTCGAGGCGGATGTATTCGGGAGGGACCTTGATGACGCCGCCGGCCAAGGCGCGCGGGCAACCGTCGAAAGCCAGATCGCAAACCTGGCCGGAATGGGCGACTGACGCCAGGGCCATCATGACCGCCAATGCCCTGCTACGCCGTTTCACATCCAATCCTTTCAGGTGCCCTTGAATATACGGGCAAGGGCCTGCAATCGCTGGGGAAATCAGGTTATCCGGACGCCTCGCAAACCCACCCGCCACACTTTCCCAAAGCGGCTCCTGGGAGAATCCTGGGCGGGTCCGCGCGAGGAAGCGGCCCCGGCATGGCCGGATTAGTAAATTACCGGAATGGAGAACCCATCCCCTCCGCTGCTGGACGTCCAAAACCTGTCCATCGGCTTCGACGGGGACGCGGCCGCCGTCGCCATTACCGACCAGGTTTCTTTCCGCATCCGCGCCGGCGAATGCTACGGCCTGGTGGGGGAATCCGGTTGCGGCAAATCCGTCACCTGCCTGTCCTTATTGAAACTTCTGCCTTCCCCCGGCGGGCGGGTCCTCTCCGGCCGCGTCCTGTTCCAGGGCCGGGATATGCTGACCATGCCCAAGGAGGAGTTGCGCAGTTTGAGGGGCGGGGCCATCGCGATGATCTTCCAGGAGCCCGGAGCGGCCTTGAATCCGCTCTGGCCCATCCGCCGGCAACTGCTGGAGCCGTTCCACTTCCATTCCTTCCAGGGCGATCCCGAAAAGCGCATCCGCGGCCTGCTCGATCGCGTCGGCATCGCCGATCCGGACCGGGTGCTGGCGGCCTATCCCCATCAGTTGTCGGGCGGCATGCTGCAACGGGTGATGATCGCCATGGCCCTGTGCCTCAACCCTTCCCTGCTCATCGCCGACGAGCCCACCACGGCGCTGGACGTAACCGTGCAGGCGCAGATCATGGAATTGATCGAGGAGTTGCGCCGCGAATCGGGGATGGCCGTGCTGATGGTGACGCATAACCTGAATCTGGTCGCCCAGTACGCCGATCGCGTGGGGGTGATGTACGCGGGACGCATCGTGGAGGAAAGCCCGGTGGGCGATTTCTTGCGGCGTCCCTTGCACCCTTACGCCGAGGGCCTGCTGGGCGCCTTGCCGAAGCTGGGCGCCAGCGGCCGCGAGACCATGCGGCCCATTCCCGGGCAGGTGCCGCGCCCCGCCGATTACCTGCCGGGCTGCCGTTTCCGCGATCGTTGCCCCCGTGCCTTCGATCGCTGCCCGGCCAAGCCCGACTTGTTCCCCGCCGGCGAAGGCCATACGGTAGCCTGTTTCCTGTATGAACCGGGCGGACCAAACGAACCGGGTCGGGGAAAAGCGGGCGCGGGCAACCGCGGCCCCGATTCCGTCCCGGGCCCCGTGGAGGCCGCCCGATGACCGCCCCCGCGTCCGCTGCTTCCGGAGAGGGTAACGCAGCGGTTACTGCCTCCGCCGCGCCCCTGCTCGCCGTCCGCAATTTGAAGGCCTGGTTCCCGGTGACCGGCGGGGTGCTGAAGAAGACCGTAGGCCACGTGAAGGCAGTCAACGACGTGAGTTTTTCCATGCATGCCGGCGAAGTGCTGGCGGTGGTGGGCGAATCGGGATGCGGGAAAAGCACCTTGGGCTATTCGGTTCTGGGCCTGGTCGCGCCCACCGGCGGGGAATTGGAGCTGAACGGGAACCGCATCGATATCAAGCGGCCGTCGGCTTGGAATCCCTACCGCAAGGACTTCCAAATCATCTTCCAGGATCCCTATACTTCGCTCAACCCGCGGCATACCCTTTTCGAAATCCTGGCCGAGCCCATGCGGGTGCATGCCATCGCGCCCGAGCGCGAACTACACGATCGCGTCGCCGGCCTTCTGGCCAAGGTGGGCCTTTCGCCCGACTACATGCATCGTTTCCCGCACGCCTTCTCCGGCGGGCAGCGGCAACGCATCGGCATTGCCCGCGCCCTGGCCTTGAGTCCCAAGCTCATCGTCTGCGACGAGGTAGTGGCGGCCCTGGACGTTTCCGTGCAGGCCCAAATCATCAACTTGTTGATGGATCTGAAAAGCGAGTTCGGCCTGTCCCTGCTCTTCATCTCCCATGATCTTTCCCTGGTGAAAGCGATCAGCGACAAGGTGCTGGTGATGTACCTGGGGAAGATCGCGGAGGAAGCCGCCGCGGCCGATCTTTTCGCGGCCCCGCGCCATCCCTATACGGCCGCCTTGCTGGAATCGATCCCGACCCTGGACCGCTCGCGAAGGCCGAAACTATTGGGCGGCGAAATCCCCTCTCCGGTCAATTTGCCGCCGGGATGTTCCTTCGCGGGCCGTTGCCCCAAGGTCCAAGATCGCTGCCGCCGCGAGACGCCAGCGCTGTATCCGGCGGGCGCAAGCCGGGCGGCCTGTTTTTATCCGAATGGATTACCGGAAGCGGGCGTTTAGGTTTAGTTCGTACAGGATTTCCATCGCGGGAAATTCATTACCCAACGAACGCAAGCGTTTGGGGCGGATGCTGGTTGAAAAACAAGCGCGGAGGTTTAGCAAGAAATGATTAATCCTGGTATCAGGTTGATTCCATTATTAATCATGACTTCCTTGTTCAGCGCATGCGGGGTTATAGGAAATTCATGGAGCCCTTTTCGGGCAAAGGAGGTTTTGCAGATCCGTGTCGACTTGGCGGATACCAATGTCATAACTGTCCAGTTAAATAAAATCAAAAACATCGATAGGGTAAGCTCGAATGGCGGAAATATGGTTACCGCTGCTATAGCTGATCCGTCCTTGTTGCAAGCCGACCCCGAGAAGTCATTATTGAGGCGAGAATTGCGCGAAAGGTTTAACCAAACAAAGCTTTTCCATACCGGAGAGATTAGGCTTAAAATCGATTTTGCTGATGGTAGTGATTTAGATAAGTGTCGGATAGGATAACCGAACAGATCAAGGCGATGGCGGAGGAGGGGCTCAACGCCTCCGTGAACCCTTCCCAAGCCCGCAGTCTTACCGGATATACCCGAACCGATTCGTAAACGTCTTCGTCGCCGCCGTCACCCGCGCCGGCCGCCCCACATCCTGGCGCACGTCCACGTGGGTAGTGATGGTGGCCCGCAGGATGTAAACCCCCGTGCCGAAGCGATGGCCCTCCTTCGAGACCGGCAGGATGCTGAAGGCGCAGGCCAGGGAGTCCGCGCCGCCGCGTAGTTGTTCCCACTTCAAGGAATCCACCGCCCCCTCCTTGGAATTCAGGAATTGGCCCAGGCCATCGTAGATGGAAATGGAGTAGGAGAAAGGCGCGGCGGTCTTGAACACGAAGGTGGGCGTGTGGTTCGGGTCCAGGATTTCCCCGCTGATCTTATTGGGATTGTTCAAGTCCCCCTTGCTGGTGAGGACGGCGGAACCGCCTTTCTGCACCAGGGTCACGCCGCCGCGGATGACCACCGGATCGGTCACCACAGGCAGGTCCACTCCATGCGGGGCGTCCACGGCGCGAATGACGTCGATAAAGCCCTGGGTGGTCGAGATGCTCTTGCCCGGCAGGCGGTAGGTGGCGATCTCGCGCGGGTCGCGCGGATGCTGCCAAGTGAGGGTAACGGAGCCTCCCGGGCCGGGAGCGGCATCCAGGGTATTATCGCCTTTGGTGGCGGTCGCGGCCGAACCGTTCAAGGGATAATTGTTCTTCAGATTCACGGTGGTGCCGCCGGCCGCGGAGGCCTCGGGCAGGATGATATGTTCCTCATCGCCCCAACCGGGCCGGGTGGTATCGCTGGAGGTAGCGGTCACGATCACTTGCTTCAGATCGGAAGTGGCTCGCGTGAGGCGCACGTTATACTGCGTCGTCGCGGCGGTATAGGCGGAGTCCACGCCGCCGGCCTTGTTCAACAGGGTCAAGGTGGGCATGGCGTAACAGGAAAGGCTCTGGCCGGATGCGGCTGCGACGGGCCCGTCGGCCTGGACCTTTACGGTGTAATTGCGGACGTCGTTGTCGGACATGGTGACCTTCACCGTCAAGACGTTGGCGCCCTTGTTGAGGGCCAGAATGCTATCCATCACCGGGGTGATGCTGCTGTCGGCATTGCGGTTCATCCCGGTGGAGCGGCTCACCTGGGGCGGGGCGAGGGAGGTGTTGGTGACTTCGATGGAGCGGGGTATGGTGGGCACGGTAATAGCCTGGATGATCTGCTGCATCACCACGTTCATACGGACAAGATCTTTGGGAGAGACGCGGTAGAAGACGCCTCCGGTCTGGGTGGACATATCCTGCATGCGGGTGAACGGCGCGGTGGAATCCCCCAAGGCGATGGTGTAGATGGGGATGTCTTTGTTGGCGTTGATCCAGGTCGTGACCGCATTGGCGTCATTGGGCTGCCCGTCCGAGATGAAGACGATGGCCTGCTTGGCGGTATTGGTGAGCGAGGTATCCCGCAACCATTTGGCCGCCAACTTCAGGGGGGGACCGTACTGGGTATCGGGGATCGAATCGATTTGCAGGGATGCCTTGATCAAGGCCGGATTGCCGGCTACGGACAGGAGAAGGGGCGGGCGGACGTGGCCCGTATCGGCCGCGAAGGCGATGGATCCCACGGTGGAATTCGGGGAATTGTTCGTCAAGTAGTCGATGGCTTGGGAGATGACGCTGGTCCGCGCGAAGTAAAGAGGTATCCCCCTTGGCGGCGTTGATCTTGGCCCAATGCGACCACATGCTGCCGCTATTGTCGTAGATGAAGACGATGTCCGCACCCGCGGGCTTGCTCACCTCGAAGGCGTTCTTGCAAAGCTTGAACCCGTCGACGGAAATGCGGGTGGCGTTATTAGCGGTGACGATGGGCGCCCCGCCGTTCTGGAGGGCCACCAAGTCGAGGCAAGCCGACCCCGCGGCGGCCCCGGGAGTGGAGGTCAGCTGCAAGTCGCAACGCAGCGGCGCCTGGGCGGCGGCCGGGCCGAAGGCGAACAGGGCCGCGCAGGCGGCGGCCGGGGAAATCCACGCTGCCGAGAGGAAACGAATCCGGAAACCGTTATCCGTGCAGGCCATGGCGATACCTCTGGTTGGTGAAATCAATCCATTTCCCGTCCCAAGAACCCATGCGGGCCCCAAACCAAGTCGAACAGGACTGCCGATCGTCCATCGGCATTGAGCCCCCGTCGGGAACTCTTACGGATAGGAAGTTAAATCAGGGGCCGAACCAGCGCATCAAGATTCTCCACGCAATCCCGATGCTAGATGCGCTTTTGCGTACCGTTCGGAACAATCGGCCCGTCAAACCGGCGTTCCGCGCCAGACCGCCGATTTCAGTAGTGGTAAATCGGCCGATTCCGCCTAGTAACTTCCGCGCTACTCGTATTCCTTGAGCGCATCCTTGTTGAGGACGGTAATCTCGACGCGCCGGTTGATTTGCCGGCCGTCGGCGGTCTTATTGCTCGTTTTCGGCTGGCTGCTTCCGTACCCATGGGCCGTGAGATGGCCGTTCAGGTCCGGATAGCCCGCGGTCAGGTATAGCCGCACGGCATCGGCGCGGTCCTGGCTCAGCTTCATGTTGGCGGCCGCCCCGCCCACGTTGTCGGTATGGCCGGCGATCTCCATCTGCAGCTTGGGGTACTTCGCGAGCATCTTGCCCACCAGGTTCAAGTAAGGCTTGGAGTTGATGGAGATCACAGCCCGGCCGGTCTCGAAGTAGAGGGCTTCGAGATTGAGCACGCCGGTGCGCAGGAATTCCTTCTCCCAATCGGTGCGATGGCTGCGCTCTTCTTCCAGGCGCCGTTGCGCGTCGAGCAAGGCGAGGGAATCCTGCTTGGCCTTGACGGCCAGGGAATCGGCCCGGCGCTTGGCGACCGCGTTGCTGTCCGCCTGGGCCAGGGAATCCTCGCGGGCCTTGCGGGTGAGGCTGTCCGCCAGGGCCTGGGAGCGGCGGGCCTGGTCTTCCAGGCGGGCGCGTGCGAGGGAGTCCTCGCGGGCTTTGGCCGCGTCGCGGGCACGGCCGGGATAGGGATTGTAGGACCAGGTCAGGGCGCCGAACATGCGCCAGGGTTCCAGGGCCCGGTCGGGAGTGGGGCGCGACTGCGACATGCTGATCTCGGATCCCACTTGCAGATTCAGATGATTGGGCGCGCTCCGGAATTCGAAGGACGGGGCGAACCAGAAGGGGTCGCTGCCGGTATAATCCTTGAGGACGGAGCGGGAATGGAATTCGGCCCCGAGCACGAAGGACGGGGCGGGGGCGAACTCCACCCCGATCCCTTGCAGCAAGAGCGACTCCTTGCCGGATTGCAGCGAAGCCACCACGCCCTCGTTGAAATGCAAGCGGAAGGAGAGCAGGCTTTTCCATACGATGGATTGGGTGAGCTTGAAGGAAAAATCGGTACCGGTGCGGGATTCGAAGTAAGCGTAACCGTCGGCGCGGTTGGAATCGATCTGGGTTCCCGAATTGCCGGACAACACGGCAAGCTGGAAACCCAGCCGCCCCGGGATGCTCTCCGAGAAGGGGATGCTTCCCTGCACGCCGCCCAGCACCGTTCCCAGGCCCGTGCTTTTGCCGGCCGGGACATTGCCAACGTTATAGAGATTCGCGGCGGCGAACACGTCCATGTAGGGATTGGCGCCGAATCCGATCCCGAAAGTGCCCGTGGTGATTTGCGCGTCCTTGGCCGGCGCGCCGGGGAAATCCTTGGCTTGCAGGTAAAGGTTACCGCGCGCCGTAACCGTCAGGCGTCCCTGGCCCATCGGCTCCGCCGATACGATTTGGCCCAAGCCGAGGGTGCCGTTGATGTTGGCCGAGGGCTCCATATCGTCGATGGAGGCCGCTCCCGCCGGAAGCGCGGCTAGGGCGCAAAAAAGTGCGGTGAAAAGCGCGCTGGCGCGGCTCGTGCAGATAGGACGCATGGATGGACCCTTTCCCCGGGATCGCGCCCCAAGGTAACAAAGGGATTCCCGAAAGCCAGGGACTTGTGGAGGGGTTAACCGGGGAGTTTCTCCCTTCTTGCTATTTTAACCTCATGCGCTTGATCCGCTTTCGCTGCGCCGGACGCACTTTGAAGGGCCGCCTCAATTCGGACGGGACGGCTTCGCCCTTGCTCAACTCCGCTCCCGACGATCCCTACTTCCCCCTGGAACTGGCTTTCGGCCCGGAGCGGCTTCCCGTCGAGCGCTTGCTGGCCCCCATCGTACCGGCGGATATCCTCGGCATCGGATTGAACTATCGCGAGCATGCGCGCGAAGGCAAATCGGAAACCCCTCCGGTGCCTTTGCTCTTCATCAAGGCGGGCAACTCCCTGTCGGGTCCGGGGGACGTCATCCCGCTACCGCGCCTTTCGCAGCAGATCGATTACGAAGGCGAACTGGCCGTGGTCATCGGGCGATCGGCCAAGGATGTTCCGCGCGCCAAGGCCTTGGAATACGTGCTCGGCTACACGGTGGCCAACGACGTGACCGCCCGGGATTGGCAGCGGGACAAACAACTGGGCGGCGGCCAATTCGCGCGCGGCAAAAGCTTCGACGGCTTCTGCCCGCTAGGTCCCTGGATCACGACCGCCGACGAGGTTCCCGATCCGGGCGCCCTGTGGATCAAAACCTGGGTGAACGGATCCCTGCGCCAGGATCAAGGCACCGCCGACATGATTTTCGACGTTCCCGCCCTCATCGAATCGCTTTCGTCGACCATGACCCTGCGCCCGGGAGCGGTTATCCTCACGGGAACGCCCGCCGGCGTAGGCTTCGCCCGCACCCCGCCGCTCTGGCTGCAGCCGGGCGATCATGTACGCATCGAGATTTCCGGGATTGGCGTTTTGGAAAATCCCGTGGGGTCGGCCTGATGTTCCTGTTGCATGAACCCCTATGGTGGGTCTTCCTCTCCGGCGCCATCGGATACTTCTGCGGCTGGGGCAAAGGCCGCCCTGGAGCCGGCCTGCTCCTCGGCCTCATCCTCGGCCCCCTGGGTTGCCTTGCCATTATGCTTTTGCCCCCCGCCGCCCGCCGCCCGCGCGCGCCAGGAGGAATTTTCGGAGGGACCTATGCCGGCACCGCTTCCGGGCCTTTCGGCGGTTCCGCCAACGGCCCCTTCACCAGTTCTTCCGCCGGCCCCTTCGACGGCCAATCCCGGCAACGCCCCGAACTAGGCCCGACCTGCCCCCGCTGCCAAAAGCCCGTGGCCCGCAGCGCCCGCGCCTGCCCCCATTGCGGCAACGTACTGATGCCCATCCGCTACGCCGTCGAATAATTTTCCGCTCCGCCTGCCCCGCTTCTCTCCGTCGGCCTTTCCGACACAATTGGGCGCCGCCACGAAGTGGTGCGCCGGGACTCACGCGCGCCACAACGGAACGGGTGCCGCGACAGAACCAAGTGCCGGGGTGGGCCGGGCGCCGGGGCGGGTCGCAGGCGGGTCCGCGCCGAGTTCAAGGCGCTCGCCCTCTTTTTGCCGCATCCGCCCTCAACGCAATAACAGTCGGCGTAGTAGCCACTATTTACCCCCGAGTACGCCGACGTCGCGGCAAAAAGAGGGCGTAAAGACCATCTAAACGGAAAGCCTTGTCCGCAGGCGAGGCCCCGCCGGCGCCCCGCACCGGCGCAAGCTACACGCCGGCCAAAGATTCCCGTCGCCCAGCGCCCGCTCCGAATTTTCTTTCACCAAGTAGGAGGACGCAACCATGGATCTCTACAAGCTGCTGCACGAAGATCATCAAAAAGTGAAATCCCTGCTCAATGAGCTGGAAGACACCACCGAGCGAGCGGAGAAGTCCCGCGAGCGCCTGATCAAGGAGGTGGAGATGGAATTGACAATCCATTCCGAAGCGGAGGAAAAATTCTTTTATCCCCGCTTGCGGGAGATGTCCGAGACCAAGGATTTGGCTTATGAGGCCCTGGAGGAACACAAGGTGGTGAAGACCTTGCTGACCGAGTTGGTCTCCGAACCCAAGGGAACGGACGAATGGACCGCCAAGCTATCGGTGCTCAAGGAAAACGTGGAGCACCATATCGAAGAGGAAGAAGGCCCGCTGTTCTCGAAGGCCAAGCGCTCCCTCGCGCGCGAGGATGCGGAGATGATCGGGGACTCGATCATGGCGTACAAGGAGGAGCACGCGGAAGTGGAAGCCGAAGGGTAATCAACCCTTCGACCCATTAAGTCGCCAACAGCCCTTGCGCCGAAGGCAGGGAGGACGCGGGCATCCGGGATACGCCCGAATTGCCGCGGGCCGCAACAGGAATAGGCGCAGGTGTCGCGACCGGTGCGGGTAGGGCGACCGGCGCGCGCGCCAACATGGCGGCCATCGCGGGAGACTCCAGGATTTCCTTGACCGGGCCGAAGGCATGCGCCTTCAGGAGACGGCTGAGCTTTCCCGCCGCGCCATTCAGGCCCACGTAATGCTGGAAAGACTCGAGGGCCCCGGCCGCCACGCGCGGCTGCTGGGTATCGATTTCCCAAGGATGCAGGTAAACCATGGCCGGCTCTCCCTGGCGGTTCCGATGCCGGATGAAACGGTCCGTCATCGCCAAGGGGTAGAGGCGAAGATATCCGCCGCCCGCGATGGGCAGGGTACGCCCGCCGATTTCGGCCACGGACATGGGGATCTCCTTGATGGTCCGGCCTCCGCCGAGATCGACCAGATGGGGCATGCGGTTGGGATAGTCCGGGATGCCGTAGCGTTTGCGCTTCGCGGGGAAGATGCTGGAATCGTATTCGATCCCGTAGCGGGCCAGGATGTCGAGGGCCCACATGCTGGATTCCACGATGCTGAAGTTGGACGCCCGGTGTCCCACTACTTTCTGGCCGCTTAGGCGCGCCAAGGCGTTAAGCGAACGGTCCAGGTCGCGTTCGAATTCGTAGGGCCCCATGGCCGTAACCAGTTCATGGCTGTAGCCGTGGGTGCCGATCTCGTGCCCGGCGATGTCGATCATCCGCACCACCTCCGGAAACCGATCGGCCACGTAACCCAGCAGGAAGAAGGTGGCTTTGGCCCGATGCACCGCCAGCATATCGAGGATGCGGAGGACGTTGGCCGCCACACGGGACTGGCTGGCGTCCCATTGGGATCGGGGGATGGCGAGGTTATGCGCATGGAACCAGCATTCCACGTCCACGGTGAAAAAATTACGGACGGGTTCACCGTTCCCTTGGGACCCGGGACGCGCATCCTGGGACCGGAGAAGGGCGGAAACCGCATTCTTGCCGCCGCGGGCCCGATCCTGCGATTCGGAGCTGGAGGCCAGCACCAAGGTCGGGCGCATTTGGCCGCGATGGCGGACCATGGCCACGCGCGGCTCCCCGAGGGATCCGGAAGCGAGCCCGGCCATGGCGAGACCCGCTTTCGCCTCGGTGAGCGGCGCGCGCTGCAGCAAGTAACGCAGGGTGTTGCAAAGCACCCAGGCTTCCATGCGCAGCCAGGACCCGAGAGAGGACATGGAGGTGCGGTAGGCCAAATCGAAATGCGTCTTGCGGGCCACGCTTTCCAGGGAATCGTCGTAACCGAGCACGATCTGGGATAGGCCGGTGATGCCGGGCTTCAGCCCGCGGGTCCGCTCGCGATACAAGGGGATCTCGCGGAAGTACTTCACCGTGAAATGGGGCCGCTCGGGACGGGGGCCGATGAAGCTCATGTCGCCCTTGAGCACGCTCCAGAACTGCGGCAGCTCATCCAGATGGGTCGAACGCAAGATACGCCCGATGCGGGTCACCCGCGGATCCCCCCCTTTATCGAAAAGCTGCGGCCCGTTCTTCTCCGCGTCCCGTCCCATGGTGCGGAACTTGCAGATGATGAAGGGCTTCCCGCCCACGTCGGTCACCCGGCGGGAATCGCCCATGCGTCCCAGGGACGTCCGCGAGTCGCGGCCCACGCGCGTCTGGCGATAGATCACCGGGCCGGGCGATTCCAGCTTGATGAGCAGGGCCAGCACGGGATACGCCACCAGGTATATCGTCGTTCCGATCAAGCCTACCGCGACATCCAAGGTCCTCTTCAGCGTCGCTACCGTCTTGCTCGTTCTCATGTTTCCTCCGCCCCTCGTGATTCGCTCTCGCCCGGGCGATGTGTCCACCATCGCTTCGGACCTGTGATAAGATGTTTTTTATCCGCGGTGATGTCCGTGACCATCCTCACGTGCCGGCATTAGACGAAGGCTCGATTGGGTGGGGTAACCCTATCTCGGGCAGGAAGAAAAATGCGTGCTCCGGATTGTGAGCAGGTTACATAGGTATTACGGGATGTGAACGCAAGCATATCATGTCCGGCGCCTGATGCTTACGAACTGGGAACTATGGCACGGGCACGCTCCGCATGGGCCGGAGTCGAAGCCATTCGTGAAAAGCCGCTTAGCCGGCTTCAGCAGAAGGGCCAGAGCGGACAGATTTCCTTGGCCTTGACGAAGGCGCCTTCGCGAATCAGGATGGGCCCGGGAAGCTTGGCGCGCGGATTAGGCATGCGGTTGGCCGCATCGATCATTTGCGCTACCAGGCGCGACAAGTTGGCGTCCGCCTCATCGAAATCGTGCTCCGAGGTGCGTTTCTCGCGGACCATGTTACGGGTCCCGGCGCGCACGAAGTCGCGGACCACGATAGCGCAAGGGACCGAATACTCCAGTCCGGCCTCGCGGGCCAGGTAGTTGGCGGTGATCCAAAGGCGTTCTTCCATTTTCAGGCTCATATGGGATTGCTAGCTTTCCGCCCGTGATTCCAGGGCTTACCGGGTCGGCATCTCCAGCGGAGAGCGGCGCCGGAAAGATAACAAGCGAGGCGGATCTGGGTAAAGACTGGCGAAGGCTTTGCGCATGGGGCCTGGTCGTATTCTGCTTGGCCTCGACCGCCCGGGCCGGCGAAGGCTTATGGTCCTTGGGCCTGAGAACCCAGGGCGTGGTGGACTTCGAGCCGGGCCAAGACCTCTTCGAAGGCCCCGAGATCGGCTACTCCGACTATAATCTGTTCTCCCATAGCCTGCAATTGCGGGGCGCCTACCTCACCAATCGCCTCGAAGCCGCCTTCCGCCCGGCCATCATCCGCCAGGACTATTTCCTCTTTTCGCCCGTTTGGCATTTCCGCCGCCGGGCAATCTTCGATCCCACCCTCCAGGCCGATCTCGGGTATTGGCGATACGACACCGAGAGCGAAATCTTCAAGGACCTGGACAATTCCAGTTGGGTGGCGTCCATCCAGGTCGGATTCGCGCTGAACTTGTTCCAGGGCGAATACGGTCTCTACTACCATTTCGGGTACAATCTCATCACCCCGGATTCGGGGCTGCTGTTCCCCGGCGTGTTCGGGGTCGGATTCTGGAAAATCATATGAGGCTTGGGACATGCGTGTTGGCCGCCCTGACCGCGGCCCTTTGGTTGCCCGGCTGCCAGTTGGTCGAAACCAAATGCGATAAGGAATGCGTGGACGGTTGGCTGGACGGCGGGGGCTTCGTCGATTCCTGCCTATTGGATACCGCCAGGCAATGCCGGGTCTCGAGCAGTCTCCTCCCTCCGACCGACGGAGAAAAGGATAGCCTGGGGATCATCATCGCCGTGCACGGCTTCACCGCCACCTCCTTCGAGTGGCGCGAGTTCGCGGATTTCATAAAGGATACGGCCCAAGGCTATCCCCAGGTCCGGGTTTCCCGCGTGGTCCTGGGCGGGCACGGCCAAAGCCTGGATGTCTTCCGGTCCAGCACCTGGAAGGACTGGGGCAAACCCATCCTGGAGGAATACGATTCCCTCACCAATCGGGGTTACAAGCGCATCAGCTTCGCCTGCTCGTCCACCGGCTGCCCCTTGCTCATGCAATACATAAGCGCGGGCGATTTCAAGAAGCGGCCCGCCCCGAAATGGATCTTCATGATCGATCCCATCGTGGTGCCCTCGGCGAAAATCCTCTCCTTGGTGGACGCCCTCGGTCCCATCCTGGGGAATAGCCCAGACCAGGGCGATTCGATAGAGAACCATTATTGGTACGTCAACCGCCCGGAAGAAACCTTGAAGCAACTTTACGCGCTGATCAATATCGTGAAGAACCGCCTGGAAGACGGCTTCCGACTGCCGGAGGGGACCCAGGCTTTGGTGCGGAAGTCCAAGCACGATAAGAGCGCCGACCCGGTGGGGGCTTTGATGATCTATAAGGGGATGCGCAAATCCGACGGAGGCCACGTGGACGTGCAGCTGGTGGATTCCCGTTTGCATGTCTTCACCCGCCTGGCGGCGCGCTCGAGCACGCCTTCGGCGGCGGACAGCGCTTTGCAACTATCCACCTTCCGGGAAATGGCCGGATTGGCGTCGCAGCCGTGAGCCTCCGCTCCGTTATGCGCGCTGAAAGCGGCCCGAACGCCCGGCGGCGGTCCCGGTTTGGGATTAATTTCTTGGGAAATCGGAAAGGAGTCCAAATGAGGGGTCTGGCTTCCATCGTATGCGGCGCCATTGCTTTGATCGCCATCGCCGGCTGCGGCGGGGATGACGTGCGCCTGGAGCGCCGCACGGTTACCTATCCCAACGGGAGGGATGTGAAGGAGGATTGGACCTTCGCCCGCAAACCCAACGGCGACACCGTGGAGCAGGGGGTCCACAAGAAGTTCTTCCGGAACGGCAATCCCAGCGAGAGCGTGATTTGGAAGATGGGCAAACGGGACGGATCGGCCCAAGCCTGGTACGAGAACGGCGCCGCGAAGTGGCAGAAGAGCTACGATAACGGAGAGAAGCAAGGCACCTGGCGGATGTTTTACTCCGATGGAAATCCCTGGATCGTAGCCACCTTCGACAAGGACAAGCTCAAGGGCAAGGTCCAGGTCTGGGGCAAGACCGGAGGCGATCCCAAGGAAGCGGAATTCGATCAAGGCAACTGCAAGTCCGGCGATTGCGCCCTGCTGGAAGCGCCGACGCCCGCTCCCTCCGACACCAGCGCGGCAAGTAAGACGGAAGCCAACCGCACCGGAGCGGCCCTGAAGGATTTCCTGGACCAGGACTGATCGGGAATCCCGGGTCCCCGCCGGCCGGAGCCCGCGTAGACAGGCGGCCCGGGACCCGTCCTTTGAATTCGCGAGGCAGCATGGACGTGACCGGCCTTCCCCTCTTCTATCGCGTAAAACGCAGCCTGCAAGGCAGGCCCCCTATCGAACCCGCCGCCGCCGTGGACGCGGAATGGAATCGCCTGGGCCTGGACGCGGTCCTGGCCGAACGATCCCGGGCCCTGGCGCGGCCGCCCAGCGTAGCCTTAGGCGTCGGCAGCCGCGGGATCACCGGGCTAACCGTCCTGGTCCGCCGCATCATCGACCGTCTCAAGGCCGCCGGGGCCGAGCCCTTCATCGTCCCGGCCATGGGCAGCCATGGCGGCGCCACCCCGGAGGGCCAGCTCGAAGTGCTGGCGTCGCTGGGGATCACCGAAGCGGCCATGGGCTGCCCGTTGCGGGCCACCATGGACACGGTTGTCCTAGGGCATACCGCCGGTGGGCTGCCGGCCCATTTCGACGCCTACGCCGCCGCCGCCGACGGGGTCATGCTGGCGAACCGGATCAAGATACATACCAGTTTCCATGGTTATTTGGAAAGCGGCCTGCACAAGATGCTCTCCATCGGGATGGGGAAAGAGAGGGCCGCCACCCTGTTGCATAGCCGCGGGCCCGACGGCCTGCGGGACGATATGCCCGAGGTGGCCCGCGTCCTGTTGGCGAAGGTCCCCTTCCTGGCCGGCTTCGGCGTGGTGGAGGACGGCACCCATCGTCCCGTGGCCCTGCGCGGCCTTTCCGCCGCCGAGCTGGAAGCGGGCGAACGGGAATTGCTGAACCTGGCCCGCAGCCTGTCCCCGGCCCTGCCTTTCGCCGACCTCGACGTGCTGGTGGTCGACCGCATGGGCAAGGACATCAGCGGGACCGGGATGGATACGAACGTGATCGGCCGGCTCCGCATCCCCGGGCAGCCGGAGCCCGCCTCGCCTCGCATCCGGGCCATCGTCGCCTGCGATCTCACCGAGACCACCCACGGGAACGCCCTCGGCATGGGCCTGGCGGATTTCACCACCCGCGCCCTGGCCGCCAAGGTGGACTTCCATCTGACCGCGAAGAACGTGCTGGCCAGCGGTTTCCTGGAGCGCGGCCGCCTTCCCTTGGTCATGGACGATGCCGCCGCGGCCCTGCGGGCCGCCATCGCCCACGTCTTCCGCGATCGTCCGCAGGACATGGGAGGCGCGCGCGTGGCGGCCATCGGCAGCACCCTGGAGCTGGAGGAGTTCCGGGTCTCGGAGAACCTGATCGGCGAGGCCCGGAAACTTCCGGGTTACCTTAGCGACGCGGGCCCAGAACGGTTCGGATAACCTTGGGCCCGCCGTTCGGCTGCTTCGGCAAGGTCCTTCGGGCTTTCGGCGAAACCTGTCTCGGCGAAGAAGATCCAATGTATAGGAAGGCGGATTTCCATTCCCTGGCGCGAAACCTTTCGGGATTCGCGCCCTGGCCGCGGAAATACCGGAAGCGGAATGCGGGCATCCCGCCTAAGTTTAGGCTTCTGAGGGGGTTCCTGCCCGGGCCCGTTTTCCGTTGCAGTTGAGGCCTCCGCGCTATGGGGGGTTAGGAGTTTTTATGCACACCCTGATTCGCCGCGTCTTGTGTTCATCTCTCTTGTTGGCATTCGCCTTCAACCCGAGCCGGGCCGCTTCCGGGGACAGCAAGAAGATGCTGGATAAAACTTTCCAGTCCACCCAGGGCGCCATTAAGTACCTGCTTTTCGTACCCAAGGGATATAGCGCGACCGGGACCCAGAGATATCCCCTGGTGGTTTGCCTGCGAGGGGCGGGCAACACCTATACCGGCGCCACGGACAACTTCGATCAGGCCCATCCCTGGATCGAAGACAGCATCCAGGCCCGCGTGCCGCATTTCGTCCTCGTCCCCGAATGCATTTCCGATAGCTGGGGCGGCATGAGCGTGGGGGGCGGGCCGGGCGCAACCGTCCTGGCGGCCCCGTCGGTAGCCGTCGTCGAGGTGATTGAGGATCTGAAGAAGCAGTATTCCCTGGATACCAACCGTTTCATCATCCACGGATTCTCCATCGGCGGGGCGGGAACCTATCATCTGATCGAATTCAAACCCAACTATTTCGCCGCGGCCATACCCTGCTCGGCGGGAGGGGATTCCACGAAAATCGATCTCATCGCCAAGACGCCCATCTGGCATCATCAGGGGCTGAGTGACAACGCCGGGGGCGCAGGCATCCGCATGGAGGCCGCCTTGGAATCCCACCATTACAAAACGGTGAAGGTGACCGTCACCTACAATATCAATACTTCCGCCGGCTGGGCCAGCGCCGTCGCGGGCAACGCCAAGCCCGAAGACATCATCTTCAAGGGCATCCAAGCCCCGGTCACCCTGGACTCCCTCAAGCGCGCCATCGCAGGCGGCGCGAACTACATCAACACCTTCATGACCGGCGGAACCCATGAAGCCGGCTTTATCGGCGCCGCCCATAATCCTTTGCTCGCGATCTGGGCCTTCTCGAAGGTGCGGGGCGGGTCGGCGGTTTCCATAGCCCCCAAGGCCGCGGGCGGCTGGACCAAGCGGAGCGGGGCGACGCTCGCCTTCGGCGGCCTGGACGACAAGGCCGGCGCGATCTTCACGCTAACGGGCCAACGCCTGATGGGCCAGGCCCAATCCGCGGAGCGGATCGGGCAACAGGCCCTGATCCTCCGCGCAGACCCGAACCGCTAACTAAGCGCTCGCGCCGCGTGGTAAGCGGCCGGAGACTTGCCCCGGCCGCGCGCGTTAAGCGGTCAGCTCCTTCGAAGCCTTAAAGACATTCTCGAACAGTTTTTCCAGCTTGCCGGTCGGCGTCGCCGAGAAGGCCAGCCGGAGAATGCCGCCGAAATTGATGGTCCCGGTCGAGTAATCCTTCAACAACTTCTGGCGCAACTTCTCCGAATCCGCCTTGGGCCGGATGCACATGAAATATCCCGAGTTGAAAGGCAGGGCGGTGAACTGTTCCTGATACTCGGGATGGGCGGCCAGGATGCGCTTCACCTCGTCGTACCGCTTCTTCAGGAGGTCGAACTTCTGCTTTTTCTCGGCGGAATATTCGGCCGAGGACCAGGAGCGCAGCAATAGGGATTGCGCGGGATTGGACGAGTTGGAGATGTTCCCGCGGATGGCGCCGCCGGTCTTGGCCTCCAGGGCCTCGTAAAGGGCGGGCGTGCCGCCCTTGATGCCGTAGGTGAGGAAGCCCACCCGGAAGCCCCACACGTAGTCTTCCTTGGTGGCCCCGTCGATCTTCACGGCCAATACGTTGGGATGCAGATCGCAGAGATCGCAGAAGATGGATTGCTTGTAGACGCCGTCCTCGAACACCAGCCCGAAATAGGCGTCGTCGATGAGCATCACCACCTTCTCGCCGCGCTCGGCGGCGGCCTTGACGGCGGCGGCGATGGCTTGCACTTCTTCGGGATAGGGCGTATAGCCGGAAGGGTTGTTGGGGAAATTCAGCAGCACGATCTTCTTGCCGCCCTTGGAAGGCGCGTCCAGCTTGGCCTTCAGGCCCGCTATGTTGAATCGTCCCTTACCGGAACCGGCTTTGCCTTCGCCCGTATAGGTCGGGAAGGTGTCCAGGGCGGCGCCGTAGGCATGCGTGAAGATGAGGCCGTAATTCTCCCAGAACAGATCGGGCAGGATGACGGTATCGCCCGGGTCGCAGAAAAGGTATCCGGCCATGCTGAGGCCATGGGTTAACGCCGAGGTTACCACGGGATTGCTGAAGATCCTGCCCGCCAGGCCCGGATTCTTCTTCCCCAGCATTTCCTTCCACAGCTTGCGCAAGTCCGCCCGGCCGGGGCTAGGCGCGTAAGTATAAGCGTCATTCCCGGGCAGGTTCAGGTTCTTGACGATGCTCGGCAGGGCCACCGGGGAGCCGTCGTCCTCGAGGGCGATGCCGATGGTGGCGTTGATATCTTTCCCGTTGGCTTCCGCCGACTGGGCCAGGATGCCCAGCTTGGGGAAGAAGATGGCCTTGCCCTTGGCGGACAGCATGTCCAGCACGGCAGGGTTCAAGGCTTTGATGGCGTCGTTCAGGCTTACGGCCTGGCTGTCCAGTTCCATGATCGAAATCCTCGCGATAGGGGCCAGAGGGGAAAAGTAGTTAAGCGGGTGAATAAGAGCCCCGCCCAGTGAAGGCTACTTAAGGGCGCGGGCCACCGTGCGGACGAGGCCATTGCCGAGACGGAATCCGGGCAATTCATGGTAGAAAGGCTCGCGTAAGGCTTTGGCCGGGGCGGTCGATCGGCGCATCAAGCGGTAAATGGCGCCTGCCAGGATCAGGCGTAAGGCTGCGGAGAGCAGGAAAAGGCTTTGCAGCCGCCAGGTGGCGATGATGGGTAGGCGCGTAGCCAGGAATCCTCCCGTGAGGGAAAACGCGAAACCGATCAGGCCGACCACCAGGGACGAATACGCCAGGTAATGGCTGCGATGCCTTTGGTCCGTGGCCGCCAGGGTCTGGTTGAAGTTGGCCAGGTTGTAGCCGCCCCACGAGGCGCCGCTGTAAAAGCAACTGGCCCACAGCACGAAGCGATTCGCGGTGAGGACGTACGGGATCGGGACCAGGGCGGCGAGCAAAGCCGCCGCCCATAGCACCCGACCCGCGCCGTAGGCGTCGACCAGGCGGCCCCAGAAGAGCGCGAAGGTGATGGAGCCGAGCACGGTGAGGGAGAGGGCGATGGCGATGAAGAGGTAATTGAAATGCAGATCGCGCAGGTACCAGACCGTGAAGAAGGGGCCCGACATGCTGGCCGCCCCTTGGTAGAGGCCGGTGGCCAGGCAGTAGCGCGAAAAGTCGCGGCCCGGGCGGAAACGGAAGGGCGCGAAGGCGGCGTGGGCGCCGTGCTGCGGCGGTTCGTATTGCCGCGATAGGAAGAAGCAGGAAATGCCGCGCAGGGCGGCGGCGGCCGAGAACACCCCGAAGAAGAGCATCCAAGGAGCGTTGGCGGAGCCGAAACGGCGCGATAGTACGCCCGCCGTGAGCGAACAGCAGAGGTACATCCACGAGAAGAACATGCTGCGCCAGGCGAAATGCCGGCCGCGCGTCTCGCCCGGCATGAGGTCGCCCATCCACGAGATCCAGAAAGGCCCGGTGAGGTTGGTGCTCAAGGTGGCGGCCGCGAAGCAGGCGACGAAGGCCCAAGGCGCCATGGAAGACGGGAGCCATCCGGACAGGGCCGCGAGGAAAAGGAAGAATGCCTGGCCCGCCACGCCCGCGAGCACCAGCGGCTTTCGTCCTTTGGAAGGGTGGGTCAACAATGGGGAGAAATATTGGCTGATCGCGCCCAGCAGGGACGGGATGGAGGTCATGAGGGCGATGCCCATGGAAGTGGCGCGCAAGGCCACCGCCGCCGCGACCGAGAAAGTCTCGTTCAGGGCCAACATGCCGTTGGAGGCGATCCCGTCCAGCAGGCTGTTGAACAGCGCGTTGCGTATTAACGGGGAGCCGACAAAGACGCCGCCCAAATGGGTTTTGGGAATATCCGCCGCGGGCCTGGCGGAGGAATCGCCTTGATCATCGTACATGGAATTTACGGGTCCTGGGAAGAATATATCACCGGCCGGGGCCCGGAGGAAAGGCGCCTCCGGGGGGTGAACCCTATTTTATGGTTTGCGGACCGGTTTCAAGCCCAGTATCTTCGCGGCCTGGGCCAATTGTCGGGCCACGGATTGGCTGCCGGTGCCGCCCTGGATGTTCCGGCGCTCGGCGGAGTAGGCGAAGGTCAATCGCTTCCGGAAGGCTTTTCCCTCGGGGATCTCCGCCCAATCGGATTCGGGCAAATCGAGGAAGGAGACGCCGGCCGCCTCGGCTTTGCCCACCATGCGGCCCACGATGTGATGCGCATCGCGGAAGGGTATGCCCTTCCCGACCAGGTAATCGGCCAAATCCGTGGCCAGCATGCCGGGATGCATTTTGCGGGCGATCTCATCGAGACGGAACTTGAGGGTCCCCATGGCCTCGGTCATGACCATGAGGCAAATCTCCAGCGTTTCCACGGAATCGAAGATCGGCTCCTTATCTTCTTGCAGATCGCGATCGTAAGCGTGGGGAAGGCCTTTCATGACGGTGAAGAGCCGGGTGAAGTTCCCCAGCAAGCGGCCGGCCTTGCCGCGGATCAATTCCATCGAATCCGGATTTTTCTTCTGCGGCATCATGCTCGAGCCCGAGGTGAAAGCCTCCCCGAGCTCGATGTAGGCGAATTCCTGCGTGGACCAGAGCACGAAGTCCTCGGCGTAACCGGAAAGGATGACGCCCAGCACGGAGCAGGCCCCCAGGAACTCCAGGGCGAAATCGCGATGCGCGGTGGCGTCGATACTGTTGGGCGAGAGCCGCGGGAAGCCCAAGCGGGCGGCCACCAGCTCGCGCTTGTAAGGGAAGGCGGAGCCCGCCAGCGCGCCCGAGCCCAAGGGCATCTCGGCGGCCGAATCCGCGGCGTGGCGGAGGCGGGACTTGTCGCGCTCCAGGGCGAAGAAAAAGGAAAGCAGGTAATGGGCGATGTAGATGGGCTGCGCCTGCTGCACGTGGGTGTAACCCGGCATCAATTGCGAGCGGTACTCGATCGCTTTCAGGTAGATGGCTTTCTGCAAGGCGGCCACGGCCGTTTCCAGCCCCGCGGCCCGGCGGCGCACGTACAGTTTCACGTCGGTGGCGACCTGATCGTTGCGGCTGCGGCCCGTATGCAGCTTCTTGCCCAAGGCCCCGATGCGCTCGCTGAGGACGCGCTCGACCGCCATGTGGATGTCTTCATCCGAAGGCTGGAACAGGTCCTTACCGGCTTCGAGATCCGCCTGGATTTTCGCGAGGCCCGCCAGCATCCGCTTCAGCTCGGGCCCGGTCAATACGCCCGCGGCCTTGAGGCCATGGGCATGGGCCATGCTGCCTTCGATGTCCTCGCGGAACAGTTTCCGATCGAAGTGGAGGCTTAGGGAAAGCCGTTCCATCGACGAGGCCATGCCTCCCTGGAAGCGGCCCTGCCATAGCGTTCCCTTACCCTTGCTCTTTGCCTTCGCCTGCGCGCGTTTCGCGGCCATCGCCTCTCCCGGTTGCAAGAGGGTGTCGGCCTCATGCCGTGAGGAAGAGTAGGAATTTCCGGGTTAGCGGGGGCCCCGGCGCAGGATGCGGACCAAGGCGTATTCGCATTTCTTGATCATCTGCAGCTTGGTTTCTTCCGCGCTGCATCCCGTGCGGACCTGGAACCCGACCTTCGAGTTCTCGATGACCTCATCGATTTCCTCGTCTTCCAGCCATGAGGAGAAGTAGCGGATCAGGCCCTTGAGATTGGTGAAGGTGTAATTGTCCGTTCGCCGCTCATCCAATTGATAGGCGCCGAAGTTGCCGGACCGATGGCGCGACGAAGCATCCATATCCAATGATAGGGGCCGGAGCAAGGCCCCAGTCAACCGCGGCGCTCCCCCGATCCCTGTAGTTTTGGGGCTTTTTTCGGGAAAATCAGCGTAAAATCCCATCGCGCGCTTAGGTGAATCGCAGGCGATGATGGGGAGCGCCGACTCAATGGACGAGGTGGAAGAAGTCCTTGGTGGTCGCGACCAGGGTCGTATCGACGGCATCGGTTACGCGGAGCAGGCAGCGATCCGACACCCCGAGATCTATTGATGGGGTCCAGGCATAGATCGGTAAGCTGTCCGGGGACGTATAATGGCTTTCCAACACGATCCATCTCTCGCCGCCGGTTGTCGAAACCGCGAGGGTATACGGGCCTTTCCCCTGCATTTGCCATTGCACGTTGTAGGTCTTCGCGAGGTGCAAGGATTCGGCCGGGGCCGGGTGGATCACGGCGGGCTCGGGCGGCGGCAAATGGCGGACCGAAACCACCACGCTATCGGACCGGGTGCGGGAACCCAGTTTGGCGGAGACCAGAAACCGAAATACGCCATCGCCGTGGAAACGGACCTCGGTACGCAACGAAGTCGGAGAAAGGATTTCGGCCAAAGGCGGGGGCTGGGGATCCGCCGAATGCAGATCCGGGGCGAGCGAATCCGCCCGATGGGTCGAATCGGGAAGCCACTTCCAAAGCACGGACAAGCGCGGATCGGTGGCGGAAATCCCGATGACCTTGGCTTCCAAATAGGTATGCCCTTCCACGAAGGTTTCGAATGCAGGCGGGGCCGCGATTTGGAAATCCGGAAGGGAATCGCCGGAGGGGACGGTATCGATGGAGCCGGATGGCGTGATTGAGGGATGATACACCCGATTGGAATCGGCGGTATTCAGGGAATCGGGGACAGGATAGATTTTCCCGTCCGAACCGATCAGGCGCAATGGCAGCACGCCTTGGGGCAGGTCCACGAACGCGAATTCGCTGTCCACCAAGGTGGCGAGATAAGGCGTTCCCGGCACGTAGATGCGGCAATCCTCCCCGTGCACGGGCTCTTTGGCTATGCGCGCCTGGTAGCGGATCAAAGGTTTGGTTTCAAGCGCGACGGACTTCACGGAAGAATCCCGCCGCGTGAATGCGCGCGCGGCCGAATCGTAGACCAGGTTGAGCGCGATGCCGCCGTTCTTGTCCTGGGTCGTGAGCACCAGGTTGAAAAGGGTGCGATCCTCGGCGCCTACGGTTTCGCCGGCGGCCGCGCGTTTGGCGGCCGTCTGCTGGGCGCGGCGGAAGTCGTCGCCGGTAAGCACGGTGAAGGCGGAGTTCTTGATCTTGATGGTGGCGAGCGGCTCGGGATCGATCGCGGGGTTCTGATCGGCGGTGTAAACGTTGAGATCGCCGGTGACGCGGGCGGCCGTGCCGGAAGAGGCGAAGCTGACCGTAAGGGAGGGGTTGTCGACGCCGGAGCTGGTGCCCGCGACCTGGTTATCCGAACAAGAGGCGGCGAAAAGGCCCAGCGCGCCGAGCATGGCGGCCCAGGCCGTCGCGCGATTGCGGGCCAAGGAGCGGAGCGGATGGGCGGGGAAACGGTAAAGCGGCATAGCTTAATGGTCCGGGGAAAGGATTCTCCCGGCAGCAATAGTATTAATTTCCCGAGGCGCGGCCCGCTTCACGAAGGCACCTTGGTATTGGGGAACAACTGCAAGGTCAGGGAATAGACCCTGTCCTCATTGCGGTCGCGGTCGATGATCTCGCGCAATTCCTCTTGGAAGGATCGGATGCGATCCTTGATGGCCTGGAACCCGTCCTTCGATATCGAGAACATGAGGGCGTTATATTGCCGCTGCTCGGCCGGGAGATCGGGGAAAACCGCGGCCGCCATGGACATTAGCTCCTGGATATGCTGGCGGGCGGCCATGGCCTGCACGTTCTTCTCCGTGTAGATGTGCCGTTCGGCCACCGCGTAGCCGCTGGCCGTCTTCTTGATGAGGCCCAATTCCAAGAGCAATTGCACGGATTCTTCGGCCTGGGACGGGGTAATCGGCGGCAGGATGTTGGCGGCGATGGCGCCGGGATGGCGCGTCTTCTGGTCGATGCCGAAGTAGTTCCAGACCGCCGAGTAATACCACTTGGAGAAGAAGCGGTATTGGGTTTCGCCCACGATGCGGGCGCGCGAAGAGCGGAACTTGGCCAATTGCGCGAAGAAGAAGTTCTTCTCGGTCATGCCCTTGGCCTGGTTGAATTGCACCAGCAGATCGAAATAGCGGTTTTCGCGCTCCCCCAGCCTAAGGGCCTTCCCGAACTTGACGCGCAAGTTCTGGGACAGCTGGCGGCGGCCGCGGATGACCGCGGGCAAAAGGCTCGAGCAGGATGCGGGCAGGGCGGCTTCGCGGGCGAAGGCGCGTTGGGAGAATTCCGGATCCACGGATTTACGATGCGCGTAATAGTCGCGCAGGAAATCGCGATAGTCGAGGTACTGAAGCAGTTGCGGGGCGGGGCCCGTCCACTTCGCCTCGGTAGCCGGCTCGGCTTCGGCATCCATATCCCAAGTATACTACGCCGACCCGGCCGCGAGGCCCGATTACTCATCAATCGGGTGAGGACAAATAATCCCCTCTTAAAACGGCATTTTCACGACCTTATGACCGGAAGGAACTAGGGGCTTTTTAGGCAAATATGACTTTGAGGCCGGTTTGGAGGGCCTTTTGTCCGATCGGCCTCCGGAGCGAACGCGATTCGCCGCTTGCGGAGCGAGGACAAACCATCCTCGCTTTTGGACCCATATTCTTTCCGTTCTTCCATTCCAATCGTTATCCTATGGAGCAAGGCACTGTTCGCCTTACGGAGGAACCATGAAATTCAACTTCCCCAATTTGCGCATCGCCGCGGCCCTGGGGCTGGCTGCCGGAATGATGATCGGGTGCCAGGACCTTCTGAATCCCGGCAAGACGGCCTCCGACCCGGGCGCGACGAGCGTCGATCAAACCGGTTCTTTAAGCCTGTCCATCCGGAACGACAGCACTTGCATGGGCGAATGGCATGCCATCCTGGATGCGCGCAGCGCGGGCCATCCGGATAGCGCCTCCGAGTCGGCCTTCCTGGCGTCTTGCGTGACCGAAGTGAAGCCCGAGAAGGACAAGCCCGTCCCCGTGATCCCGCCCCCGTTGCTCCCCGATTCAGGCACGCGTTGCAAATGGATCGTGGCCCAGATCGAAGGCGGCCGGGATTCCCTATCCGTATCGTACCGGAAATATTGCCCGGACGATTGCCGTAAGCTCGAGGCCACGGATTCGGCTTCCCATGAGAAATTGTGCCTTGAACCGAAGCCGCATACGGATAGCCTGCCTCCCAAGCCCCACGATGACGATAGCTTGCCTCCTCGCACGAACCCCGAAGACGATACCTGCAAGATGCTGCTCGTCAAATTGGGAACCGTGAAGCCCGGAGAACCCGGCCGCGCCGATCTTGAACACCAATACACCGCGCGCTGCCACGAACCCGTGCCGCATGATTCGACTCCCGTGCCGCCCCCGCCCCCGACGGTGAATTGCGATGAGTTGCGCAAGAAGATCGCTCTCTTGGATAGCGGTTCCGCCGACTACGCCAGCCTGGTGGTCACCCTGAAGGCGCATTGCCCAGAGAAGCCGCCGGTGACGGATACCACCAAAATCCCGCCTCAGCCTCCGGTATCGGATTCGGTTTGCATGGCCCTGAAGCTGCAACTGGCGAATACGCCGGCGGGCACCGCGGGTCGGTCCGATCTGGAAGCGGCTTTCAAGGCCAAGTGCTCGGAGCCCGTTCCCGTCACGGCTCCGATAGTGAATTGCGACGAACTGCGCGCCAAGCGCGCCGCCTTGGATCCGGCGTCGGCCGATTACGCGCAACTGACCGCTTTGATGAAGGGGCATTGCCCGGACGTTCCCTAAGGTAATCCGAAGCAGGGGAGGGGATTCCGACACGGCCATCGAACCGCCGGGCATCGGAATGGAAGCGGGGGGCCTATGGTCTCCCGCTTTTCGCGTTCGTTCGACCCTCTTTCGGGGGGTGTCCCAATCGGTACACGCAAACGGGGACATTCTATCCCTGTTTTCCGCCCCTAGATTCCGCATCCAGGCCTACGCGGCATTTATCCTATTCGTACCACCTATCCTTGGAGGATCTATGAACAGGAAAACGACGACGATTTCGGCGCTGGCGGGAGCAGGGCTCGTAGCCGCGTTCTTCTTGGGCTGCCAGAATCCGGGGCAAAGCGCCGCAGGTAACACGCAAGATACCCAGGCCTCCCTACTTTCCCTGGCGGTGAAGGACTCCGGCGATTGCCGCTCCCTGCACGCGCGCTGCGCCATCGCCCACGACGCGGGCAAGGATTCGGCTGTTTTAACCGATAGCCTGGTTGGCGCCTGTATCATCGATACGGCCAAGGCGCGGCGGATATTGGAAGGGGGCGGCTTCGGCGGCGACCGCCATGGCCGGCATGGAGATAACGACAGCGACGGCCCCGGCCGCCTCGACTCAGCCGCCCGGGCCGGTATGTGCGATTCGCTGACCAAGGTCGTGGCCGGCATGGATTCGACCGACTCCGGCTACGCCGCCGCTAAGGCACATGCGGCTTTTGCCTGTTTCGTACCTCCGGCTCGCCTGGATTCCGCGGCCCGCGCGGCGCGGTGCGATTCCCTTAAGACCAAGCTGGCTTCCGCGGATTCATCCTCCGCGGATTATGCCATCCTCTCCCATGCTACCCATGAAGCCTGCGAAGAGCTCCATCCGCCCAAGATCGGACGCGGCTTTCGCCCCTGGCATCGTCATAGGTAAGAAGAGCCCTACGGCGGGATTCCGGAGGCGTAACCTGGGAGAGACCGTTTCTTCCAGGTTACCCTATCCGGTGGCATACAACGGTCGCCCTCCCCCCCGGCGGAGAATCGAGACGCCGCCAATGTGAAGAATCGTCCGGGTTGGGAACCCGGATCTGTAAAAATCCCCAACACCCCCGCGACGACCAGGCACGAATTTCCCGTTCGCGGGGGTTTCCATTCTTTGCGACGTTATCTCTCTTTGAGGCATGCCTTTCGGCTTGAACCCTCGTTTCACCTTCTATGCCTGCTTGTTGTTGGGGATGTCGCTCATCCTCATCGCCGTTTTGCTGAAGCGGCAGCAACGCCGTCAGCGCCTCTCGCGGACCCGGAGCGAAGGCCACGTCGGGGAAAAATCTGTGGTCCTGCTCGGCCGCGGCGAGAAGATCATCGAAAGCGGCATCGCCGGGGTTTTCGTTTCCTTGGAGAAGTTCCTCCGGGACATCGGCTTCCAGGTGGAGGCGACCGCCGACTTGCGGCGCTTCGAGGCAATCTTACGGAAAGGGGCCCCGGTGATCCTGGGCATCGATTGCGGCCTGGGACCGAAGGCGCTGCGGAGGATCGACGCCGCCTGCCGGGCCTGCTTCGAAATGCGCGCCTCCGTGGTCTTCTTCTATAACGCGGCCCGGCCCGAAACCCTCAAGCCCCCGGCCAGCCTTCCCCAGGCCACCTACCTGGGCGAAAACTTCGCGGGCCTGCACGTGCTCGAAATCATTTCCTACGCCATCTCCCTGGAAGATAACGCTCCCCGCCCCGCCGCGGCATTACGCGAAGGCTCGACGCTGGAAGGCAAGAATGTCGGCCATGCCCTTCCGGAGATCCTCCAGTTCCTGGAAGCGGGGAGCCGGACCGGCCTGCTGAGCCTGGAGGACGGCAAGCCCGCGGGCATCATCGGCTTCGAGCAAGGCGCCATTACCTTCGCCCAGACGCGGCTCGCCGAGGGCCTGGAAGCCATCATGGAGGTCCTATCGGTGACCGGAGGTACATTCCATTTCTTCGATCATAAGCGGGTGATGCAAAGCAATTGCCGAATCATGCCCCAGGAAGCGCTGATGCAATGGGCCTGCCGGCTGGACGAGAACGATCAGGTTCTCCCTCATCAGCCATAAGGCTTCCTAAGGATCCTTCCGATCCCCATGGGGCCTGAAACAGCATCGCAATGTTACCTTGAGCGATACCCGTCCCCAATTTCCTAACCTTCCGACCTCGCAATGGGCGGTCTTTCGTAAGCGAAGGCGCCCGTAAGGAGGCTGTATGGCAACCGGAGCCGGAATCATGCTCGCCGCGATTTTCGCGGCGACAGCCCCACTCGCCGCCGAGACGGCATCGGAGAAGGCGGCCTTACGCCTTGAAGCCGCCGATTCCCTGACCATCAATTATTTCGCGAAGGTCTTCCTCTTGCCCTCGGAGGATGCGCCCCTGATGGGCCTCGCCGAGGACGGGCTTCGGCTTGCCGTATTCAGGCGCAAGGAAGGTTGGGCCCAAGTCGGCTTCCGCCGCGCCACCGGATGGATCCGGACCGCGCCGCCTCCCCAGGGTAACATTCCAGTTACGGTTGGCTTTCCGATCGCCGATGGGAAAGGTAGCCCGAATAGCGCGATGGGAGGAAGCGAAACGGCCCTGGCGTCCGCCCTTGCGCGCGCTTCCGTTGTCCGACTGCCCCGGCGCTTGGGTATCGCGCTGGCTTTAGGCCTCGCCGGCAGCGCCTGCGCCCTCATGGCCGCGATGTTGGCTTCCCGACGCGGCCGTCGCAAGACGCGCCGCCCGGGTCCCCCTGTTCCCGCCGGCCGGCGGGCCTTGTTGCTAGCCCCGCGCCAGAAGGTTATCGAAAGCCATTTACCGGGAGTGTTCATCCCCCTGGGACAGGCCCTGCGGGATCTTGGATTCGCGGTCGAGCACTCGGATACCCTGGCGCGCTGCGCGATGCGTTTCCGGAAAGGGGATGTCCCCGCCGTGCTCGGGCTGGACGTCCGGCTGGGCAGGCGGGCGACGGCTGGGGCCTTGGACCTGTGCCGACGCGCGGGCCGGGCCCCCGTCATGATCTTCCTGTATAATTCCGATGATCCGGAAGCCATCCGTCCGCCGGCGGATCTGCCGCAAGTGCATTACCTCAACGGGCGCTTTTCTAGCCGGCACGTGATGGAATTGCTGGCGCCCCTCTATCATGCCCGGCCCGCCGCGGAAGGCGACGAAGCCGTGCCGGCCGTACCCTGTTCCTTGGAAGGCCGCATCGAGACGGCAGGCTTGTCGGACATCTTGCAGTTCCTGGAAGTGGGTCGCCGCAGCGGCATGCTCAGCATCGAGGACGGCCCGCCCGCCGGCGTTCTCAACTTCGCCAACGGCATCATTACTTTCGCGCAAACGCGCACCGCCGAGGGCGCCGATGCGGTCCTGGAAATCCTTTCCCTGGTCCAAGGCGGGTTCAGATTCTACCTGGATAAGCGGATCGATCAGTGCAATTGCCGGCTATCCGCGTTCGAAGTCGCCTTGCGTTGGGCCCATCGCCATGACGAGACCGTGAAGATGGCCCAGGGACGCGAATACGCCTGGGCCCATGGCCCGGTCTCAGCGTAGATCGGCCGCGGCCAGATCGGCGTTGCACGCCAGCCAAACCTCGATGCGACGGTTCTTCTGCCGCCCGGCCTCCACGGAATTGTCCGCCACCGGCAGGGCGCTACCGAACCCTTCCACCCGTGCCGCCGGCAGGCGATAATCTTTTTCCAGGACCGACGCCACGCCGCGCACGCGTTGCAGAGACAGATCCCGATTCCTGTCCTGCGACCCCAAGTTGTCGCAGAACCCCAAGAGCTTGAGTTGGCAAGGGCGCAGCCGTTCCTGATCTACGAAGCGGGCCAGGCGGGCGAGATCGTCGCGGGCCTTGCCGTCCAGTTCCGCGCTCCCCGGCCGAAAGCGGAAGTCCACCGACAAACGCACTGCATCGCGAACCTCGTCGGCATAGGCGGCAGGCGCCCCCGCGGGCAAGGGCGGCCGGGCGGCGCGCAGGTTCTGGGCCACGAAGCCGCATTCTTCCACCCGGACCTGGCCCGCATCGGACTGGGCGTAGGCGATGAAGTCGGCCACCTCGGGATTGGCAGACCGGGACGCCGTATAGAAGAAGAGACGGCGAGAGAGGGCGTAATCCTCGGTGGCGATGGCGGTCTTGGTGGGAGGCAGGGCCGGGGCTTCCCCGCCCGCGATGGCCAGGGCCTTGGCGGTCCCCAGGGCGCCTACGGGAACATATCCGATACCCTGCTGATCGGCGGCGACGGCCGCGGCTAATTGCTGGTTGCCCTCGCAGACGCGGGCGGAATCGGAAATGCGCGCGCCCCCCAGGACCTCTTGGCGGAACACGTCGAAGGTCCCGGAATTATGGTCGCGGGTATATAAATGCACGGGGCCCCGGGCCCCGCCCCGTAGCCGGTCCCACGAGCCCACCCGGCCAGCGAAGAGGGACGCGGCTTCGGCGACGGAAAGGCTCGCGAGCGGGTTGCCGGGATTCACGATCAAGGCGATGCCGTCCAATCCGATCACGTGCTCGCATTCGGCCGATCGCATATCGCCCAAGGCCGCCAAACGCTGCGCCGTCTCCGCGTCGATGGGCTTGCTCGATAATGCGATATCGCATTTGCCCCATGTCAGATCGTCGAACCCCGTGTTCGATCCATGGGACCAGATTTCCACCACGCGTTCTCGCCCTCCCAATCGCGCGTGTACGCTGGCCTCTTCCGCGTTGGCGCCCGCCACGTCCCAAACGCTATCCGCGCCGCGCGCCTTGAACCATGCGCGCGCGAAGGCTGGCGCCAATTTCGCGCCGATGGTATTGGACCCATGCAGCCGGAGCAAGGTTTCGGGCCCGGACCCGGAATAGCCGCCGAATTTGCATCCCGACAGCAGCGCAGTTATAGCGGCGATCGCGATTCTTCTTTTACCCACGCAAAACCTCCCGTCCTCGGTATGCCCCGCGCAAATAGCAAAGGGAGATTTCAAAGTCGTTGCTACCTTGGGATCATGGCCGTGAAACCCTTCTTCGAGGATTCCGGATCCTCCCATTTCGACCCCCATGGACGTCCCCTGCGTCCCGGCATCTACGAGTTCCGCCGCACCGACGGGATGAAGCTGCTGTACACCCTCGATTGGATGGAGCGGGAGGAAGGCGAAGAGCCTCGCCTGCGCGTGGTGCATTGCAACCGCATCTCCGAATTCCCGTCGCCGGCCCATGCCCTGAAGAACCTCGACGGGTCCTGGGTGCGCTGGCTGGGGCCGAGGGAGGCGGGGGCGCTACCTGGGGATGCCTCTCCGGAGGCGGGCGACGGGGGAACTCCCAAGGAAGGTCCGGATCCATCATGATGCTTCGACTCGCTTTTGGAATGGCGATGATCCTTTCGGCCGCCTTTCCGGTCCTGGCCGATTGGACGCAAATCAAGCTGCCCGAGGCGGATAATGTTTACTGCTTCGCGGTCAACGGGAACACCCTGTTCGCCGGAGCCGTGAACGGCTTGTACCGCTCTCGGGATAAAGGCGGCACTTGGACGCGCGTCAATGACAACCGATTCGCGTACACCGTCTTAACCCTCGCCGTAAACGGATCCGCCCTTTTCGCGGGCATGGCCGGCGGGTCGCTCTACCGTACCTTGGACAACGGCGATACCTGGGTAGAGATGGGCGCCGGTTTGAACTTCGGCGGTTCGCTTCCGCTGGCGGTGAGCGGTACCGATCTCTTCGCGGGATCCGGAGGCCGGGGCGTATACCGTTCCGGGGACAATGGGGATGACTGGACCCAGATCAATAATGGCTTGACGGAGAGCTATGTCCGCAGCCTGGCGGTCAAAGGCTCTACCCTTTTCGCCGGAACCATCGCTTCCGCCGGGAACACCGGCAACGTATTCCGCTCCCGGGACCATGGGGAATCATGGACGAAGGTCAACCTCAACGTGCGGATTGGCGATCCCCAATCCCTGGCCGTTAGCGAGACCGGTTTGTTCGTCGGGGTCTGGAACGATTACTACGGCGTCTACCGTTCCCCGGATGAAGGCGAGACCTGGACGCAAAACCGGGTCGGGTTAACGCAATACGACGTGAATTGCTTGCTGATGGCCGGCTCGACCCTGATTGCCGGAACCGAAAGCGGCGGCGTGTTCGTTTCCCGGGAAGGGATCGATCCTTGGGCGCAGATCAATAAGGGTTTGATGAGTACTCCCGTCTATTCGCTGGCGATCATGGATTCGACCCTCCTCGTCGGATCCGACGGCGCCATATGGGAACGCGCTTTGTCGGAAATCACCGGCGTCCATCCCGCCGCCCCTTCAGCGGGTTTCGGACTCGCGCCGGGAACCTTATTCCGTCCGGGAGAGAGCATCTCCTTCTTCATCGCGCATAGGGCTCCCGCCCGGTTGTCTTTGTACGATGCCTTGGGCAAAGAAACCGTCCTGTCGTCCGGGGTGCTGGATGAAGGCGGCCATTCCGCACTTCTGCGGAAGGATTTGCCCAAGGGCGTGTATTCGCTGCGCCTAGTATCCGGAAGGGAGAGCCGGACGCGTCGGGTGGCGGTCTATTGAAAAGGAATCCCTGACGACCGTCGCCGTCGACAACCGCAGCCATCGACTAGCGCCATAACGTGAAGGTGGTCGATGCCCCCCAGATATCCGTCGACCAAGGCTCCGGCCGTAAGCCCGCTTCCTTGCCTTCGGGGTCGCGGTAAAGCAAGGCCCCGAACCCGCCCAGGGTAACCGGCGTGATACGTACCGGCCCGAACCCGAGGCGCTCCGCGCGGGCCTCGAGATGGAGCGTCCCTTGGCGCACCTCGGCGGAAAAGCGGTAGACCGTGCGCGCGCCTTCCCGGTAGGCGAAGGTCTCCCCATCGTCGCAGGCGTATACGCCTTCGGCCTTGCCCCGGAAGTCCGGCGGCAGCACCAGCAGCAATTCGATTTCCTTCAGGTTCTTCCCGTTGTCCTTGGGAATCCCGGTTTGCATGGGGATGAGGGCGCCTTCCCTCAGGAATAGGGGGGTGGAAGCCTCGACGCGGCGCACCTTCAGCTTCGCGGGCCCCTCGACCCATCCCGGGCGATCGGCGCGCCACCAGCGCGCGGCCGGCAACGCGACTTCGCGTTCGGCGGGGCCTTCGAAGGTGAACGGCGCCTGCATGATGGAAGGGCCGACGAGGAATTGATCATTCACGTGCGAAAGCGGCAGGCGCTTGCTGTCCTCGAAGTCGTAGAACAAGGGCCTTAGGATGGCCTCGCCCTCGTCCTCGTGGCGGATGAAAAGATTGTACAGGTAGGGCAGCAGCTTGTAGCGCAGGCGCACGTAGCGGCGCACGATGGCGAACGCCTCTTTGGGGAAGACCCAGGGTTCCTGCCGACGCGAGGTGCGCATGCAGTGGTTGCGGAGGAAGGGGAACAGGAAGCCCGCCTTGTACCAATCGACGAAGAGGGCCGGTTTGGCGTTTCCGCCGAAGCCGGGCACGTCCGGGCCGTTGAAGGCGATCCCCGAGAGCGCCAGGTTGAGCGATTTGCCGATCGACATATGCAGATGATGGTAGTTGGACCAATTGTCCCCGGTCCAATGGGCGGAATAACGTTGGCCGCCGGTGAAGCCGGAGCGGGAAATGAGGAAGGGCCGCTTATCCGGCCTGGCCGCCAAGAAGCCGCGCCGGGTGGCCTCGGCCATCAGCGAGGCGTATTGGTTATGGTAGTCGGCATGGGCGGCTTTGCCGTCCTGGAAAAGCATTTCGTTGCAATCGACCGGGCCGGTGGAAGGATCGTTCATGTCCAGCCAAACCCCGTCGGGACCGAGCTTGGCGAATTCCGCCACCTGCTCCGCCCACCAGGCCTGGGTCTTCTCCAGGGAGAAATCGGGAAACACCGTATAGCCCGGCCAGACGATGCCGGTGAACTCGGTTCCCGCGGGATTCTTGCAGAAGACGCCGGCCGCATGCCCGCTCTCGTATACGCTAAAGCCGCTCTCCTTCTTCACTCCCGGATCGAGGATGGGCACCACCTTGAAGCCCTTGGCTTGGATGGACGCCAGATCCTTGGCGGCGTTGCGGAAATGCTTATCGGACCAGGTGAATACGCGGTACCCATCCATGTAATCGATGTCCAGCCACAAGCCATCGTTAGGGAACTCATGCTTGGCGAAATTCCCGGCGAGGGATTCCAGGTCCTCGATGCCTTGATAGCCCCAACGGCATTGGTGATGGCCCAAGGCCCAGAGCGGAGGCAATGGAGTTGAGCCCGCGAGCTTCTGCAGCTTGCGCGTGAGCTCGGGCAGGGAAGGGCCGAAAAGCAGGTACAGGCCGGGCGGACCGTTCTCGCAACCCAGGAAGAAATACGGTTCCTCGTCGGAGGTGGCCATCATCTGGTTGGCCACGTTGAGCCGGGGGGAAACGGAGATGATGGACGCGCCCGGATTATCGATCAGAAGGCCCGCGTAGGTATTCCCCCGCTTGACGATGACGTAGGGAACGGAGATGTAATCGGGATCGTAAGCATGGTCCTTGGCCCGCGAGGTCCCGTGATCGGCCCAGACATCGGTGTTCCAAAAGCGATGGGAGCGATCCGACTTCTCGAAAGGGGTGCTCTTTTCCCCCATGCCGTAGAACTGCATGTCCGGCCGCAGGCGGAATTGGAACATCCAAGCCTGCCCGGAAACCCCGAAGCCCGCGCCGGGCAAGGAGCCCAGGAAGGTGCGGCCCAGGGCCCCGGCCTTGAGCGCCATCTCCCCGTCGCGGGAGATTTCCAGCCGCGCTTTTTGGCGTACGCCTTCGCTGCGCTCCTCCGCGTGCAATCCCGAGCGGCAATGATCGATGGGCCAGCGCGGATGGCGGATACGCAAAGCCCACATATCGTCGCCCACGGCCTTGGCGTCCAAGCCGAAGGTCTCTTCGCCGATCCGGTAGGCGTTCCCGTCGAAGGCATCCGCGAAGCGGAAGTTACGCGGGCTGAAGTATTTGCTGAAAAGGTACACGCGGCTTCCCCCGTCCGGTTCGGTTAGGCAATGGCTTCTATAGGTAATCTTTTTCGGGGCGGACCAGCAAGCGGGTTTCCGTTCGGAAGGGGTAACATGCGTGCTACGGGGGCCGGATTCCGCGGCGACGCTCCCGGAGTATTCGATTAGCCTCGAAGGGGGAGAAAGGAATCCTTCCCATGCAGTTTGGCGCTAAATGGGGCTAAAAGTTCCGAAAAAGCACAAACTTCATGACAACCGCAAATTACCCAATTAGTTTTTGAGACGTCGCGCGACGCGCAGACTGGAACCCTTCCTTTCCGAAGCGAGCCCGGCCCAGGCCCGGGATGGATAGGGCTTTGTCCGGTCGGAAAGTAGGGTGGGGGAAATCATGGGTAAGGCAGGGATCGCGTTCGCAGTCGGCTTGACTTGGATGGGATGCGCGACGTCCAGGACCAAGGACCGTCTCAGCCAGGATTTGATCGAAGCCTCGCGCCGAGGGGACGCAACGGTGGTGGACCAACTCATCCGGGCGGGCGCCGATGTCAACGCGGTGGATGCGGAGGGGTGGACGCCTTATCTGGCGGCCGCGGTCGAGGGAAATTGGAAGGTCATGAAAATGCTGCAAGCGAAAGGCTGTAAAACCGATCCGGGATTCTGAGCGACGGCGGTTACTCCTCCAGAAACGATTCGCAATACTTCAGGACGCCGCGCCAATCGAGTTCCAGTTCAATCCCCAGATCCCGGAAGAACGTGACGCGTTGCCCCCAGCCCTCTTCGCTCGGGCGTTTAAGGAAGGCGCCCAACTCCCAACCGATCTTCGCTTCCAGCGCATCCACGTCCGGCGCATGCTCCAGGCGGGCCCGCACGCGGCGGGCCACTTCCAGGAAGGATAAAGGGGGAACCTCGTCGGGCAGGATCGCCCCGGTGAGCAGAAAACCCATCCCCACGTGAAGGAGCACGGCCAACTTGCGGAGCTGGGCCAGATCGAGTCCGTCCTCGAGTTCGCCGGGCTCGCTTTCCAGGTCCTCGTACCACGCCGGCGAAATGCCGATCTGATCGGCGATGCCTTCGGGATCCAATCCCGCCTTCAGCCGCAGCTCTTTCAGCCTTTCGGCCATCGTCTTCTCGTGCATGCCCCGCCGCTTCCCGGAAAACGGATAAATCTAATTTGCTTGCGTGCCTTATACTTTCGCCTATCCCGAGCTCCCCATCCTGGCCCGCAAGGACGATATCCTCAAGGCCCTGCGGGAAAACCAGACGCTTGTCGTGCAAGGCGGAACGGGGTCGGGAAAGACCACGCAATTGCCCAAGTTCCTCTTGGAAGCCGGCTTGGGGGAATCGGACCTCGATGCCGTCCCGGACTCCACCGCGACCGTAGCCCTGCCTCCCTGGCCGACCTCGGGCCTGATCGGGGTGACCCAGCCGCGACGCATCGCGGCATTGACCATCGCCGATCGCTTGCGCCAGGAGACGGGCCGGCCGGAACTGATCGGCGCCAAGATCCGTTTCCATGAGGACGTGCCCGAGGGTTGCCGCGTCAAGGTCATGACCGACGGCATCCTGCTCCAGGAGTTCCGTCGCGATCCGCTGCTACGGCGCTACGCCGGCATCGTGCTGGACGAGGCCCACGAGCGCTCGCTGAACGTGGACATCCTGCTGGGGATCTTCAAGCAACTGCTGCCGCGTCGCCCGGAATTCCGCCTCATCGTAACCTCCGCGACCCTGGACGCCGATCGCTTCGCGGCCTATCTGGGCGCGCCGCTTGGCGGAGGGCTTCCGGACGCCCCGCCTTATGGCGCAAGGTCCGGAGGCGCGCCGTCGCCAGGCGCGCCATCTGCGGGCTCATCAAAGGCGGCGCCGGAGCCTAAAGCGCCCGTCATCGAGGTGGAGGGCCGCCAGTTTCCCGTGCACCTGGAATATTGGGATATCTCCGGCAAAGAGGCGGCGGAAGAGGGGGATGAGGGCGCGGAAGGCGTTCCGGCGCGGGCCTTTCCGCCTGTGGAAGCGGCTGCCATCGCCATCCGAGAACTGCAAGGCCGCAAGCGCGACAACCTGCTCGCCTTCCTGCCCACCGAAAAGGAAATCAACGAGCTGCAACGCGAATTGGAAAAGGACCTGGGCCGGGATTTCCTCATCCTGCCGCTCTATAGCCGGCTGGCGCCCGGGGATCAGAAACGCGTTTTCGAGGAAAGCGATCGGCCCAAGATCATCCTGGCCACCAACATCGCCGAGACTTCCTTGACCATCCCCGGCATCGGTTACGTGGTGGACACGGGGCTGGCGCGCGTCGCGCGTTACCATGCGCAGACCAAGATCCAGGGCCTGCCTATCGAACGGGTGTCGCAGGCCAGCGCCCGCCAACGCGCGGGCAGAGCCGGGCGCGTGAAGCCGGGCACCTGCGTGCGCCTCTACTCCGAGGCCGATTTCAACGAGCGCCCGACCTTCACCGAACCCGAAGTCTTGCGCAGCAACCTGGCCAACGTGGCCTTGCAGTTATTGGCCCTGGGGCTCGACGTGGGATCTTTCCCCTTCCCCGATCCGCCCGCGCCGGCGATCCTGAAAGGCGCCTTCCGGCAATTGCATGAGTTGGGGGCCGTGGACGGGCCCGGGCTCGACGCGCGCCTCACTCCCGAAGGCCGGCGCATGAGCAAATTGCCGGTGGACGTGGCCCTGGGGAAAATCCTGCTCAAGGCGGCCGATTATAACGTGCTCGAGTTGGCCGTGGTCGTCGCGGCGGGCATCACGGTGCAGGACCCGCGCTTCCTTCCGCGCGAGGAACCGGATCGCGGGAAGGCGGCCGGCTTGCATAAGCGCTTCGAGGATCCGCGCTCCGATTTCCTGGGCGTGTTGGCCTTGTGGATTTGGATCCATCGCAATTGGGGCGAGCGTTGGACCCAACGCAAGCTACGCGTCCTGTGCGCCGAGAGTTTCCTTTCCTACAACCGCGTGCGCGAATGGATGGACTTGGCGGATCAATTCTCGCGTCTCCTGAAAATCGAACTCGATCCCGCCAAGCTGAAGCTGGAGGAAGCGGCGACCGATGGCTTGCATAAGGCCATCCTGGCGGGTTTCCTGGCTTTCCTGGGCCGGCGCAAACCGGAAGATACCGCCTACCGCCTGGCCGGGGACAAGGAGGCGCATATCCATCCCGGATCGGCGCTGGCCAAGCGGCGGCCCGAATGGATCGTGGCCGGCGAGGTGCGCCAGACTTCGCGAACCTTCATCTATCGCGCCGCCGAGATCAAGCCGGCCTGGGTGGAGGAAGTCGCCCCGGAGATGTGCAAGAAAGCTTACGGTAACGTGGCCTGGAATCCCGAGCGCGGCTTCGTGGAAGCCGTCGAACGCATCACCTTCAAAGGCTTCGCCCTCCGCCAGGATCGCCGCGTAAATTACGAGGCGGTGGCCCCGGAGGAATGCGCGGAGATTTTCTGGCGCGAAGGCGTGATCCGCGGCGGCGCCGGCGCGCCCTTACCCTTCCGCGAAGCCAACCAACGGGTGCTTGCCTCCCTGGCGGCCTTGGAAACCAAGGCCCGTATGCGCGGCCTGGTTCCTGACGAGGATGCCTTGGCACATTGGTACCGGTCGCGCGCGCCCGAAGTGGCTTCGCGCATCGGATTGGAACGCTTCCTGAAAGCGGCGCCCGAACGGATCCTGGAATTCGGCCATCGCGACTGGGCGGGGGGCTTGGAGGGCGGGGAATGGAATGCGTGGGACGAAGCTGCGGGCGGCGATGGCGCGGAAAAAACCGCCCGACCCGACCATGTCCTCCATCGCCTGTACCCCGATCGGCTTACCCATGCCGGTCATACGTATCGTCTAAGTTACCGGTTCGACTACGGCGATCCCCAGGATGGGATCGCCTTGGAGACCGATGCCGCCGGGCTGGCCGCGCTCACGATTCCCGCGCTGTTGCGGGGACTCCGCGGCTGGCGCAAATGGATTTGGGACTATGCCCTGGAACGCTTGGGCGCGAAGGCCGCCGAAGCCGCCCGCCCCCGCGCCGCCCACCTGGCGGCCGCCTGGGATCGTTTGGCGGCGGACTGGAGCCAAGCCCCCGGCGAAGCCTCTCCGGCCGCTTTCTTGGCCCGGGCCCTGGCAGCCGAGGACGCCATCGGCGCGCCGTCCTTTCCCGTTACCTGGCCATCCTACCTGCAGATCCACGTGTTCGTTACGAGCCCGACGGGCCGGCGTTTCCTGCTGCACGTCGATCCGTCTTGGGGAGAGGCCGATCTCTTTCTGGCCGCCCGCAAGCTCCTCTTCGGAGCGGCGGAAAAGCCCTGGGCGGAATGGCTTCCCGGGCATCTGGCGGATTGGGGAGGGGTAGCGCCTCCGTTACCCTGGCGCGGCTTCGCCTTCGGCCCCGATCCCCTGGGGGCGGCCTCATCGCGGGGTACGGGCGGCGCGCAGGGGTCGGGCGGGGGCTCGCTCGGGAAAGCCTCTTCCGGGGGATCCGCGGGTAAATCCCCGCCCGCATGCGGATGGTTCGCATCGATAGCGGAGGCTGCATTCCAGCATAGGCTGGCCGCGGAAATCATCCCGGCGGGCTCCTCGGCCTTGCCCGGCTTTTTCGCCAAACGCTTGCAGGCGTTGCTGGACGCCTGGTCCGTGCCCCCGGAGGCCCGCGCGGCCACCGCTACGGCACGGGAATTCCTCGCGGGCCGCATCCTCTCCCGTTATTGGCAGGAGGCCTTCGGGGCCGATGCTTTGGCGCGCGCGGAAAAGGATTTGCCGCCGCCGCGTCCTCCCGTCCTCGCCAAGGCGGGCTCGCAGGTGAAGTCATTGGCGGCCTTGGGGCAGGCCGTGCATAAGGGCGGCGGTAGCAACGGATGGGCGGGGGCCGCGCTGGTCCTGGGCGCGGGATTCGTTTCGCGTGAATGCTTTACCGCCTGGTTCCGCGTTTTCACCCAACCATCGGCGGAAGCCAAGCAAGCCGTTGCCGATCTGCTGGCGCGGGCCTCCGCCCTTCCGGATTGGGACGCTTTGCTTGTCTCCCCATTCGCAGCGGCCCGGTTCGCCGAGGCGTGGGCTTCCGCCTTGCCGGGAGCCGATCCGATCTCGGCCCGGGATCGGCCGCCTGCATCCGCCGGGGCCGTTGCCCTTGCCGAAGCGGAAGCCGCCCGGGACCGTGCCGAGGCCGTCCGTAAAGGCGCCAAGGCCTTGCGCGACCGCATCTGCGCGCGCCTCGCGGGCCTGGGGCAAAGCGTGGCGGGATTGCCTAAGGAACCGCGTGCCGCCTTGGATGCGCTGGATCAAAACCTGCCATGGCCGCGCAAGCTCGAAGCCCAGATGGAATTGGAAGCGATGCTCCTGCGCCAGAACGCGAAGGCGGGCCCGGCGAAAGCGGCGGCCGGCGGGACCGGTGCAAGCGGTCCGGAAGCGGCGGCGCAGGGCTTGGCGCGTCCCGATCAGATCCTGAAGAACCTGAGCGGCCGTTTCAAGAAATTGTAACGGCGCAGGCCTCGATTCCATCACGGGCCGACCCTTCTTGGAAAAAACGTTTCCCGCCCCGTCCCCGGGAGTGTTTTTTCGGATCATCGCTCCTGACCCGCGAGGCCGACATGATTCCTATTCGCGCCCGTCTCTTCCTGGCATTTTCCGCCTGCGTTTGGATATCCGGATGTAATCTCACCGATCGTCCCGGCCTGTCCAATGAACCCGCTGATCATCCGGACGACTCCACCGCCCCGCCGACTTCCGGTGGGCCGCGCCCCAACCATGCGCCGACCTTAGGGCTGGGGGTCCATGACTTAAGCATGCTGGAAGGCGAATCCAAGGTAGTGGTACTCCGGGCCAGGGACGAGGATGGCGATCCATTGACCTTCTCCATCCCCGATCTCGACAGCTTGCGCGCCTTGTTCCCCGACGGCGACCGGGCCATATCGGTCGTGAGCGGCGGCGATTCGCTGAAGATCGCCTTCTCCCCCGGCTCCCGGAAAGGCAATTACCGCTTCCGCATCGTGGTGGCTGATACCGCCGGCGGCATCGAAGAACAGATCCTCACCATTTCCGTCGGACACGTGAACCGCCCCCCGGCGGTTTCTTTCGCCTCTCCCGCCACGGGAACGGCCTTCCGCGTGCGCGAAGGCGCCACCTTAAAATTCACCGTGGCCGTCAGCGATCCCGATGGGGATCCCACTAGCCTGCTTAGCCTGGACAATCCCCCTTGGCCGAGATGCGGGCAGGGAAGCTACGACACCCGTAGCGGGCAGGTTACCTTCTCCCCGTCCTTCCAATGCGTAGCCGCGGGCGAGACCACCTTCGCGGACCTCGTGTTCCGGGCCCAGGACGGGGGCGCCCCCGCGGAGACCGGGCAAATCTCCGCGCGCATCACCGTGATCGACTCCAATAGCGCCCCCCAATGGAAGACGGCGACCACGTCCTTGACCGGCAAGGAAGGTTTGCCCATAGTCCTTGATCTCAAACCCCTTTTCGCCGGGGACGGGGAAGGCGACGCGGTTTCATTTTCCTCCGCTTGCGGGAGCATCGATTCCGGGTCCCTGCGCTGGACCTTCGTCCCCGGCTTCCGCGACGCGGGCCATCGCGAATGCGCTGTCACCGCCTCCGACTCCCATCATCCGCCCGCCACCGCCGCCCTCGACGTGGTCCTCGACATCGCCGACTCCGTGCGCAAGGTGGACGTGGCCATCCTGTCGCCGATATCCGGCAGCCTCGTGAAGGACAGCGTGGTAAAGGTGGATTGGATGGTAGGCGACCAGAAGCAAACCGATCAGACCTCCGAACGACTCCTCAACGAAGGCCCCAACGTCATCCGGCGGTCCTTCCGGGATTCGCTCGGGAATTCCGGGGCCGATTCGGTGACCGTCATCCGCGATACGCAAGGGCCATTACCGCCCGTGATCAGCGTACCGGGACTTTTGAATGTCGCGTATCCCCGTTGGACCTGGCATGGCGGAGGCGGGGGCGACGGGCATTTCCGCGTGCGCCTGGATAAAACCGACCCCGCCGCGACCATGGTCGATTGGGGGGACACCGCCTACGTGCCGTCCCATCCCTTAGCGGAAGGGAGCCATACCTTGTACGTGCAGGAGCGCGATGCGGCCGGCAACTGGTCGGCCCTGGCAAGCGCCGCCGTGACCCTGGACCTGACCGCGCCGGTGGTCAAGATCATCAGCCCGGCCACCGGCTCCTGGACCAACTCCAGCTTGATCGGCGTGCAGTGGACGGTGGATGGCGTTCCGCAGGTGCTGCAAATCCTCGAAGCCCTTCCCGCCGACGGTCCGGTCCGCATCACCCGATCCTCCGTGGACGCGGCCGGCAATCGCGGCGCCGACTCCGTCCTGGTCATCAGGCGCACCGCGGCCGGGGCCGCGCCGATCCTCACCGGCACGCCCTCGCCCACCCGCGCTCCCGTATGGACCTGGACTTCGGGAGGACCCGGAGGCACGGGAACCTTCCGGTTGGGATGGAGCGACGGGATTTGGTTCGCGACCGTGACCACCAAGAAGTACGCGGCCGCCGCCGATATCACCGAGGGCACGCAAACGCTCTTCGTCTCCGAATCCGATTCCGCGGGCAATTGGAGCGCTGCGGCCAGCCTCGCCATCGTTGTCGATCGCACGCCCCCCGTGCTCGCCATCAGCGGCCCCGCGCCGGTCGCGGCCATTACCTCCGCCGATCCCGCCCTCTCCGGCACCCTGGACGAGGCCAATGGCCCCGTCACCGTGAAATGGTCCGGCCCGGGGCTTACCGCCGGCCAGGCCCAGGTTTCCGGCCCTGCCTGGAACCTTCCCCCGCTCACGTACCCTGCCGGTGACGTCACCGTCACGTTAACCCCCACGGACGCGGCCGGCAATACCGGTGCGCCCGCCGCCATTACGATCCACAAGCGTCCCGGGATCGTATTCGTGCGTTCGGGCCAGGCGGGGAAGGGCACTTCTTGGCAAGACGCTTACGGCGAGGTCTGGCAGGCGGTGTCCGGGGCCGCGGCTGCGGGGGGCAAGGAAATCTGGGTCAGCGACGGGCAATACGCCGTTTCGCAGGATGGGACGGGAAGCTTGGATATCCCCTCCGGGTTGGCCGTGTATGGAGGGTTCCCGGCGGACGGCACCGGCCTTACGACCGCGGACCGCACCGTGGCCGATCCCAAGTCCATCCTGGTCTCCACGGGAACCGGCTTCGCGGTGCGCATGGCCGGGAACGGCTCGACCTTGGACGGGTTCAGCATCGTCGCCGCGGACGGGGGCCTGCAAGGCGATAGCGGAAATGCCGGAAGCAATCTCCTCCTCTCGGCCCCGGGCGGCGCCTATCCCATCCAAATCGTGACGGGAGACAACGGGAAGACCTTCCAACTGAAGCAGGTACGCGTGGACGGGGCGAAGCAAGCCTTGATGGCGGCGCTGACGGTGGGTTCCAAGGCCAAGGTGGATCTGGTCGACTGCGCCTTCACCGGGAATTTCGCCAGCGATTCCGGCGGCGGCGGCGGGATATGGTTGGATACCCAGGCCAAATTGACCGCCACCGGCCTCACGCTCTCGGGAAATACCGTGCCGGACACTGCCGGGGCTTTGCCGCGGCAAATGCGGGTGGAGAACAAGGCCACGGCCGACGTGAAAGGAACCGTGGAAGGCGATGGGGACGGGATCTACGTCGCGCAAGGCGGTAAGGCCAAGCTCAACGGAGACGACGTGCCGCCGCAACCCGCTCCGGACAAGAAAGGCAAGAACGACTCCGGGATCGTCATCGCGGTTCCCTGAGGTAATGCCGCCAAGCCTGCGCTCCGCATCCACGCTAGCGTAGCCCCGCCGCGAACGCCAACCAGGCCAGCACCGCGGCCAACAGGGTCATCAGCACGTTGGCATGCGGCCCTTGATCGAGGCCGCGACCCGCGGCGTATTCGCCCCAATACGATTCGAAAACGTTGGCGGCCAAGGAAATGGCCAACAGGATGCCCGCCGCCCCCCAGCCTCCCCAACCCAAAGGCACGATTCCGGCGCACATCAAGGCCGCCGCCGCCAGGCCGGCCAAGGTACCCGCCAAGGAAACCCCGCCTTCGCTTCCCGCGGGCACCGTCCGGAAGCTCCGCAAGGAGATGGTAGTCCCGCCTACGGCCTTTCCGATCTCCGAAGAGACCGTATCGAAGGCCTTGGCCGCCAGGGGAGCGACGATGACCAGTAACGCCGGTGTTACGTCCCCCCCGCGCGCCCGCGCCAAATGCGCGAGCGGAGTCATCCACGCGGCCAGGCCCATGGCCCCGAATACCTCGGCCGCCCCCCGCCTGCCGCCGCGGGCTTCGGCGATTCCCCGCTCTCGCTTGCCGGCGAAGCCGATGCGGGTGGCCAGATTGCCGAGGACGAAAAACCCGGCCAGGAACGCGAACAGCCAAGGTTCGGCCCGCACGAGGAGAAAGGCCATCAAGGCCCCCGCCACGGCTCCGCCCGGGGTCAACAGGCGCGCCGCCCAGGCCAACAATCCGAAGGCGGCGGGGATGCCCACCAGCAATGCCGTCCCGATTCCGGAACCCGCTTCCGGCCAGATGCCGCCGGCGCCCGCCCCGGCCAGGATGCCGCCTGCCCCGGGCGGCCACAACGGACCGGGAACCAGCGGGGCCAATACGCAGACGGTGAAGGGGATGACCACGTTGTCGGCGACGCCGAACCACAAGGTTTCCGCCACCGCCGCCGCGACGAACAGGATCCCCAATCCCATCCACTCGCGGGCGCCCTGCGGACGCGCCGCCCAATGCGCCAGGGCCAAGCCCGGCAGCGCGGCCAAGGCGCACCCCAGTAACACGCCGGTTACGGGTTTGCGCCGGTTCCACGGCAAGGACGGGCCGCCGGGGAACGCGCGGCAACATAGGCCGATGGCAGCATCGATGCAGGCCAGGGCGAACCATGCCGCCCCCAAGGGGAGGTACCATGCGGGTTTCCCCCCCGCCGGATAACCGACCGCCGCCACGCAAGCGCAAAGGGCGGCCGGGTAGAGGATGATTTCGAGCGCCCCCATCCCGTCGGCTTCGGCGCGATACAGGACCGGCGCGGCCCGCGGCAGAACGAAAAGATTCATCAGCAGAAGCGCGGCGGTTACCCCCATGGCTTGCAAGGGCGATAACCATGGGAGGAGCAAAGCCGGCCAGAAAGCGGCGGCATGCGCCGCTTTACGCTGCAGTTCCGCGCGGGTGAGGGTAGGCGACCTTGCCATCCTGCGAAAGTTAGGAGAAAACGCCTGGATTCCGCGGCCAAACCCAAAATCCAGGAGTTTCTCCGGGATATCCATCCAGGGGAATAAAGGATTGCCCCCTTATCGCCAACTGTTTTGTTCCTGCCCGTAACTATATTTTCCATCGTATCAATAGGAAAGTATCCATAGGACTGCCCCAAGGCGCCCAAGAGAAAACTGAAGTATGCAAAACACCATGGTTCACTGTCCGGTTACCACCGCTCTCTCCATCATCGGAGGGAAATGGAAGGTCATCATCCTCTGGCACCTGAAGGAAGGCGGCGTGAAGCGCTTCGGTGAATTGCAGCGCATGGTACGCGGCATCAGCCAGAAGATGCTCACCCAGGAATTGCGCGACCTGGAGGAATCGGGATTGGTGGCCCGCAAGGTCTATCCCGTAGTACCTCCGAAGGTCGAGTACAGCCTCACCGAGACCGGCTGGTCCTTGAAGCCCCTGTTGGAGCAATTGTGCGAGTGGGGCCTGGAATACCGTAAGAACCGCGGCGAACTCGTCGAGGGCGACGTCGCGACCGAACCGCGCGCCTTGGCAACCGTCGCGAATTGATTCAGCGAGCACCCGGGACCGGCAGATGAACGTCGCGGTTTTAGGATTAGGCATCATCGGCGCCGTCTGGGCGCGCAATCTGCAGCAAGACGGCTTGCCGGTGCGGGTTTGGAACCGCACCAAGAAGGATTTCCCGGGCTGGTGCGATACCCCGGAAGCCGCTGCCGCCGGTTCCGATCTCATCATCATCGTTGTCTCCGATCCTCCCGCGGTACAAGATGTCTTGCGCCGGATCCTGCCCGCCCTCAAGGCCGGGCAGATCGTAATGCAAAGCAGCACCATATCCCCGACCTGGACTTTGGAATTCGCGAAGCAGGTCAAGGCCACCGGCGCGGATTTCCTGGAAGCCCCGTTCACCGGAAGCAAGATCGCCGCGGAGCAGCGAAAGACCGTGTTCTACATGGGCGGGGACGCGGCGGTCATCGCCCGCGCACGGCCCGTGGTGGAACGGCAGGCGGCGAAGATCCAGCACGTAGGCGAACTCGGGAAGGGCAGCGCCATCAAGCTGGCCATGAACATGAACATCGCCCTGGTGATGGAAGCCTTGAGCGAAAGCCATCGCTTCGCTCTCTCCCAAGGCCTGACCGACGATATTTTTTTCGAAGCCTTGAGCGGGAACGTATCGCGCTCGGGCGTGAGCGATTTGAAGGAACCGAAATTGCGGAGCCGGGATTTCGCCGCGCAATTCTCCTTGAAGCATATGGATAAGGATCTTCGTTTGGCCGAAGCCGACGCGAAGGGTTTGCGATTGCCTTTGCTGCAAGCCTTACGGGAGTTTTACCGGGAGGGCATGGAGCGGGGGCTGGGCGATTCGGACTTCTCGGTCTTGGATAGCCTGCTCGGTCCCGGTTAAGGGCCAAAGTGACATTCAAGGGGGCATAAATGTCGGCAAGGAAGAAAATCGTTTTCTATGTGCATAACCCTGAATTCGCGAACGACAAGATCCTCGGGAAATTCCCTCTCGCAGGCAACCGCTTCGAAGCCCATCCCAGCTTCCTGACCGACCCGGCACGCGATTCGGTGGAGGCTGCCCTGCAAGTTCCCCAGACCACCGGTACCGTGACCGACCAATTGGGGGAAGAGGTGCACTGGAAAGTAATCAAGGAGTGATCCGTGTGCGCCAAGGAGATCTCTATCTCGCTATCTCGAATGGCTCGGCGATTCCCATCCCCGCCGCCGTTAATCCCAGTACATACCGTCCGCGCGCCAGACGATCGATGGGGACTTTAATCTCGCGGCCGGCCCAGGCCCACGATTCCATTTCCTTGCCGCCATCGATGGAATAAATCGACACGCGGGTTTTTTGATTTCCCAGCCGGGAAGGCGGGATGCAAAAAAGATAGGAAGAGGTCAGGCGCAGCGAAAGTTCGCCCCGGGACCGCGGCCGGATCTTAATCGAACTGGAATTTTCCGTGGCGGTAAGAATGGTGCCCCCGCCACCCACGGCGACGAGTCGCGAACCCGACGCTATCACGCATTTAAGCGATACCGGAACGCCGGCGTTTATGACTGTCCAAGTGATGCCGTCGGGTGAAGTAGCGATGGTGTTCCCTACGGCTACGAGCTGGGTTCCGGTCCAGATCACGGATTCCAGTTGGGTGGTGGATTGCGTGCCACGGGAAGTCCAGGTGCTGCCATCGGGCGAAGTGAGGATGGAACCGAACTTACCTACCGCCACGAACTGCGCTCCCGTCCATGCCACGGAACGTGGATATTCCCCCTGGATAGTATTGTGGGAGGTCCAAGCGATGCCGTCGGGAGAGGTGTAGCTTCTTCCGAAGTCGCTCACGGCCAGGAGTTGCGTCCCCGTCCAGGTCACCGAGATAAGGTTCTCGTTGAATGTACTCGAGCCTCTCTCTGTCCAGGTGATGCCATCGGGTGAAGTACGGATGGCGTTGAAGCTTCCAACGGCGACGAGTTGCGAACCCGTCCAAGTCACGGAATACAATTGCTCGGCTGTGCCCGACTTTTGAGGGGTCCAATCGATACCGTCGGGTGAGGTGTAAGTACCTCCGTAATCGCCCACCGCCACGAGTTGCGCCCCTGTCCAAGCCACGGAGTATAGATGGCGATACGGCCTTAGGCTCAAGTTCCGCGGAGTCCAGGTGATCCCGTCCGGCGAGGTAAAGATGGTGTCGCCCACGGCCACGAACTGTTTCCCGGTCCAGGCCACGGAGGAGAGGGCAAGCGTTGTCCCCGAGTTCGCGGAAGCCCAGGCTATGCCGTCTGAAGAGTTGTAAATGGCTCCATCCAACCCGACGGCCACGAGCCTTGTCCCCGTCCACGTCACGGAAAAAAAGGTCTCATCGGTACCCGAGGTTCTCGCGGTCCAGGCGATTCCATCCTGGGAGGTCATGATTTCGCCATTAGCTCCCACGGCCACGAGTTGAGCGCCCATCCATGTCACGGAGTACTGGGATCTCGCGGTGCCCGCGGCTTGAGAGGTCCAGCTGGCTCCATCGGGCGAGGCGAGGATGCCGCCGAAGTCGCCTACGGCAATGAACCGCGTTCCCGTCCACGCCACGGATCGCAGGATGGATGGTGTCGGGGAGGCGCGGCTGAGCCAGGTGATGCCGTCGGGGGAGGTAAGGATCGCGCCCTGCTCACCCACGGCTACGAGTTGCGTTCCCGACCAGGTCACGGAGTACAGCTTATTCCAGGAACCTAGGCTTTGGGAAGTCCAGGTGATGCCATCCGGCGAGGTGAAGGCGGAGTCGCCGCTCCCCACCGCCACGAATCGGGTGCCCGTCCATGCAACCGAGTTCAGATGGGCCTGGGTGCCGGAGTTGCGCTCCGTCCAGTTGCTGCCGTCCGGCGAAGTGAGGATGGCATCTGCCTGGAAATAACCTAGGTGATATCGCTCTCCCACGGCCACGAGTTGACTTCCCGTCCAGGTCACGGAGAACAGATGAAGATCGTCCGTCGTCGGGACGTCCCGGGTGGTCCAGGCAAGGCCGTCCGGTGAGGTGAGTACCGTGCCCGCATATCCCACGGCCACGAAATGGCTACCTGTCCAGGCTACGGAACAAAGCGCGTTTCCCGTCGGCAAGGGGCTTCTCACCGTCCAGGCCGATTGGGCGGATACGCCCGATAGCATACCCAACAGAAGAAGACCAATTTTTATTCGGCTTAAACGTATTAGCAACATGATGAAAAATGATAAGCTTTTATTACTGCCCTGAGAATCCACCCCCGTCTTTTTTAAGCTTTTTTGGCAGCGGGTCATTTCCCCTGGCTCCGCAACGGCTTGACGCGAGGCGGCCCTCAATCTACAATGGATTATGGTCGGGCGGCCCGCGCCCCAACAACAGAGGCTCCCATGTCGCGTCGGATCAGGAACCGTTTCATCTTATCCGGGTTGGCCTTCGCATCCTTCTTCGCGGGGAATCCCCGGTCCGCGGAACTTCTCCACATGGACTTCAACGATTCGGCGAACCTGGGATCGCAGCCTGGAACGCTTCCCCTCGGCATACCCGCCGGCGATACGAAACCATCTTCCGGCTATCCCGGCGCGGTCGAATTCGGGCCGGCGGGAGGATCGATCCGGGTCCCCGGTTTCCATAGCCCGACCGGGCCGTTTACGGTGGAGGCCCGCTTCCGCATCCACGCCTACGGTCCGGAAGCCAGCAACTTCATCGCCAATATCCTGAACACGGTCCCCGACGTCCATCAAGGCCTCGCCTTCCGCGTTGGCGGCGGCTACCTCTATCCTCCGCTGCCCCGCAATGCCTATAAAACCGAATCCGAATGGTCGGCGGCCCAAGCGGGCTTTTCCCCCGTCTCGCGCGAGCGCATCTCCGATTGCTTCCCCGTTTTCGTCATGGCTGGTTCCCTGGGAAGTTGGAAAGAGGTTTATTCCGATCGTTGCGTCGCGAAGGACGAATGGACGCATTTCGTCGGGACCTGGGACGGCGCCGACATGCGCATCTACCTGAATGGCAGCGATGCCACCGACTCATGGCGCACCCAAGGACCGGAGGCGACCCCGTTCTTAGGGGGCGAAGTCGATGCTTATGTCGGGGCGCGGACCAACGCGGATTTCGATCCGCGCCATCTCGAAGGCGCCATCGATTTCGTGAAGGTGGAAGAAGGGGCGATATCCGAAAACGAGATCCACAAACGATACAAGGACAGCTTCGTTCCGGAAGATCGGGACTCCTTATGCAGGGGCGTGGTCATCCCGAAGTACCCCGAAGCGGGGCAGCTATGCGAAGGGAAGGTGGATTTCGAATTCAAGATCATCAATCACGGCGCTTGCACCGATACTTCGTTTTTGGCGTCCTTCCTGGCCGGCGACAGCGTGGAAGTGGAAATCTCCAAGGACGCCGCTTTCGCCGATGTGGTTCTGCGCACGGTGGTGACGGTTACTTCCCTGCACCTCGATCCGGATTCCATCCCCGCCTTGGCCGATTACCATGGGGCCCTCTACTGGCGGGTGCGCCTTATCCATGCCAAGCCGGCCGCCTTGGCGAAAGCTTCGGCAAGCACGCCCGATGAATGGAGCCTATCCCGGCCTTTGGTTCTGGACATGCCCGCCGTCGGCCTGATGCGGCCCCGGGCGCCCTCCCTGAGGCCAGTGCTTTTCCGATCCGGGTCGGGCTTCTTCGTGGCCGGGACCGCCTCTTCCGCCGCGCCGGTCCTGTTCAACCTCGCAGGTAAGCGACAGGCCTCCCGCTTCCACCGCGTCGCCGGCGGCTGGAGAATGGACCCGGCCCAAGACGGTCCCTGCGGACTGTTCTTTTTGGAAATGCGACCTAAATAGATCCCTACGTCGCCTACTCTCTTTTGATCGATCGCGCGGCATCCGCCGAAACCGATCCCGGCCCTACGAGGAGCAGGAACAAGCAGCACATGAATTGGGCATAGTCGGATCGGATTTCATGCAGGACCGCCCAAGGTCCCAGGAATGGCGCCGCCGCCGGCTTCGGCAAGGGCGAGGTGCCGAAGTAAAGCCCGATTTTGGTGGATAGCACCGCGACGATCATTTCGATGAGGAAGGCGATGGCCACGGGCCGCGTCATCCATCCCAATATCAGGAGCAGGCCTCCGGCGATTTCCCATACGGCGACGGTATGGGCCAGCTCCGCGGGCATGGGGAAACCCAATTTCGTGAACCGTCCCACGCCTTGGTTGGCGTAGACGAATTTCAGGATCCCCTCCCAAAAAAACACCAGCCCCGCCATCATGCGGATGACCACGGTGGCCGCGGGCGCGTCCAGGGGCGGGAAGAACAACCATTTCAAGGGCTTTTTCGGTTCCATGCTTGGGTCTCCATTCGAAGGAAGGGGCGGATGCGCCGGAGCGGGCATTCCCCTTTGCTAGACTTTGGGCAGCGCGGAAATATTCCCGGAAAATTCGGGAGGCCGGGAATAAATCCTCTACCAGGGAAGTCTTCAGCTAGGATGGACAAGCCGAACGCGGGAACTTTCGAGAGCCAGGTGCTGCCGCATTTGGATGCCGCTTTCGGGTTGGCGCGCTGGCTGGTCCGCAGCGATACGGATGCGGAGGATCGGGTGCAGGACGCCTATCTGCGCGCGTGGAAATCCTTCGCCGGCTTCCGGGGAGGCGACGCCAAGGCCTGGCTGCTGGCCATCGTCCGCAATGCCTGCTATACCTGGCTCAAATCCCGCCGCCTGGAAAACCTGAGCACGCCTTTCGATGAAGAAATCCACGGCCCTTGGGATGCTTCGGACAATCCCCATGCGCGCCTGGCCCTGGATCGCGATCGCCAGGCGATCCGCCGCGCGGTGGAAGCCTTGCCGGTGGAATTCCGCGAAGTGCTGGTCTTGCGCGAGTGGCAGGGATGCAGCTACCGCGAGATATCCGAAATCGCGGATATCCCCATCGGAACCGTGATGTCGCGTTTGCTGCGGGCGCGGGAGCGCCTGCATAAGAGCCTGGCCCGCTCGGGTGGGGAAGGATGACCATGGATTGCCCCCGATTCCTGGAACTATTGCATCCCTGGTTGGATGGCGAACTCGATCTGGTGAATGCGCTGGAGATGGAAAGGCATTCCGATGGTTGCGGCGCCTGTTTGGCCGAAAGCGCGGCGCTGCGCGATCTCAAGGCGCGCCTTTCCCATGGCGCCCTGGCCTTCGCGGCCCCGCCGGGATTGGCCGCCCGGATACGCGCCTCCCTGCCCGTCGCTTCCCCCGCCTCCGTTCCCCCTGCTCTTCCGGCGTCGGATGGATCGGGCAGCAAAAGATGGAGGCCCTGGCATAGACCGCGCGCGAGGTTGGGCGCGGCCGGTCTCGTATCTGCTCTCCTCGCCTTGGCCCTAGGCTTCTGGGCTATGAATGCGGGCTTCCGCCGCGATGCCTTGGCCGGGGAAATGGTGGCCTGCCATGTCCGCTCGCTCCAAGCCGATCACCTATTCGATGTCGCCTCCACCGATCGGCATACCGTGAAACCCTGGTTCACGGGCAAGTTGGATTTCTCCCCGCCGGTGGCGGATTTTTCCGAAGAGGGTTTCCCCCTCGTCGGGGGAAGATTGGAATACCTCGGCGGGCATCCCGTGGCCGCCTTGGTCTATCGGAGGCATCTGCATGTCATCAACGTGTTCTGCTGGCCTGCCGCGAGCGGGGATAATGGCCGGGCAACGCCGAAAACGCTGCAGGGCTACCACGTCGTATTCTGGAGTCGGGATGGCTTTCGCTTGGGCGCCGTTTCCGATCTGAATGCGGAGGAGTTGGGCCAGTTCGTCGAACTGATGAAAAGATGAGGGGACGAGAACCAACGGAATCGGGAGGGAAGCGCGGGCCGCAACGCGTGCGGCCCGCGCCGGCTTTTACTTAGGCTGTACGGTCGGGTTCGGGATATTGTGGAGGGTGATGTGTTCAGTGGACGAATTCAGATCCCACTCCAAAGGCGTGTAGGAACATCCGCCGAAACCCCAATCGGTGTCGCTACCGGAAGCGAGCTTGCATTGGTCGTAGCCTTGGTTGGTGATCATGTCCTGGGTGACAATTTGCCCGACGACGTAGGGCCAGAGCAGTCGGTTCGGATTCGGGTGGGGGGCCTTAAGCGTCGCGTCGCTCATTCCCGTTTGACAGCCGCCGGCGATGCTGGGCGCAGGCGTCCCCGGGTCCGCGTTCGTGCTCCAATAGGATTCATCGCAGCGGGAAAACGTCCCTTCCTGGAAGCCGATGACCCCCGCGCGATTGGTGCCCGCTCCCATATCGATGACATTGCCCCGATAGATCATATAACGGATGGTCGAGGGGGTCGCCCCGTCATTATACGCGGCCCCGATGATGCCGCCTGCCGCAAATTGCCCGCGCACCGGGCCGACGACATTGATGCTGCGGACGTCCGCTCCCATCAGCGTCCCGATCAGGCCTCCGGCATCGACCTCGGATCCGGCGGGGATGGTGGGATTGACGTTCACGTTCGTGAAGACTTCGTAAATCCCGATGCGGGGATCATCGTTGAGGGTGATTGGCCCGTCGCTGCTGACCTTTCCGATGAATCCGCCCACGCTCCACCCGGATCCATTGACGGTCCCGGTGGCGTAGCATCTTTGGATCAGGCCACGGTTACCGCCGGCGAATCCCACCGCCATGCCCACGTCGGCCGCGGTGCTGGTCCCGGTTACAGTGCCGGTCACGTAGCTATTCGTCAGATGGGTGGCGTTCCACATGACGCCGACGATGGCTCCGACGATGGAAGAGCCTGAAACGGTCACGTTAGTCAGATGGATCCGGTTCAAGGTCGCGCCATCGGTTTGGCTGAAAAGGCCGGTATATTTCGTGCCGACGATGTGCAGGTTGTTGATCGTGTAAACGCCGCCGTCGAAACTTCCCGTGAAAGTGCCGATAGGCACGAACGGGGCGTTCGCCGTGGCTGAAGCGTCGATGTTACCGCCTAGGACGTAATGCCCCGTCGGCGACATGCTGCGAAGGCCCGCTAAGGTCGTGATCGTCGTCGTGCCGGCCGTTTGCGCCGCCACGGCGTTTTGGCTCGCATCAGCGCCCGTGGGGCCTTCGTTACAGGCGAGGAGGGCGGAAATGGTGAGTATGAATACGGCTTCCTTGGGATGAATGTGGGTTTTCCCCGCCATTGCTTTTTTCATGGATCAAAAACCTCGCTCTTGGTTGAGAGGAAAAATCAGGGAGTGCGAAAGGGATCCCAGGGGTGAAGGCAATAAATGCAATTACCCGACAAGCCTTAGAAGCTTTCGACCTGAAGTTTGCACCACTTTTTTTAGCGAAGGGAAAAAAGGCCGATTCCTAGACCGTCTTCCATTTCCCCAGGGTGAAAAGCCATAGGGTGAAGAGGCCCACCGAGGTTTCCGAGAAGAAGACCCCCCAGAAGACGCCGGAATGCGCCCAACCCATGCGAATGGCAAGGAACCAGGATAGAGGAATCTGGATCATCCAAAAGAACACGATGTTGATGAGGGTGGGCGTGCGCGTATCGCCCGACCCGTTGAAGGCCTGGGTGGAGACCATCCACCATCCGTAGACGAGGAAGGAATAAGAAAGGATGCGCAGCCATCCCGAGCCGATGGCGATGACCTGCGCATCGTCGGTGAAGATGCCCATGAGCCGTACGTTGCCGAAGAAGTAGACGATGGAAACCGAGCCCAGGAACCACGTGTTATAGATGCCGATGCGCCAGACCGCGGATTCGGCCCGATCCGGATCCTTGGCGCCGAGGTTCTGGCCCACCAAGGTGGCCACCGCGTTGGACATGCCCCAGGCGGGCGTCAAGGTGAACAACATGACCCGCAGGGCGATGGTGGCCCCGGCCACGGCCTGGCTGCCCACGCTCGCGAGGATGCGCATGAGGAAGATCCACGACGTCATGGCCACGAGCATCTGCCCGATCCCGCCCAGGGAAGTCTTGAACACGCTCCAGGCCACCGCGGCATTCCAGCGAATATGTTCCCATTTCAAGGCGACCTTCTGGCCTCCCCGGAACAAGTAGTAGAATTGCAAAAGGACGCCCAGGCTTCGGCCCGTAGTGGTCGCGATGGCCGCTCCCTCCACGCCGAAGCCGTGTATGGGTCCCAAACCGAAGATGAACAGGGGGTCCAACAGCATATTGGCCAAGTTCGCGGTCCAAAGCACCCGCATGGCGATGGCGGGGTTGCCTGCTCCCCGGAAAACGGCATTGATCACGAAAAGGAGGATGATGACGGCGTTGCCGCCCAACAAGAGCCGCGTGTAGCGGAAGCCTTCCCGGAGGGCCCAGGCATCGGCCCCCATCAGGGAAAGCAGATCCTTGGCGAAGAAGATGCCGGCGACGGCGAAGGGGATCGAAACGAGGAGCCCGAGCAGGATGGATTGGACCGCGGCCGTGCCGGCTTCGTCGGGGCGTTTCTCGCCGATCCGGCGCGAGACCAGGGCGGTAACCGCGGTGGCGAGCCCCATGCCAACCGAGTAAAGGAGGAACATGAAGGTCTCGGTGATCCCCACCGTAGCCACCGCCGAAGGGCCGAGCTTGCCGACGAAAAAAATATCCACCACGGAGAAGGTCGATTCCATGACGAGCTCGAGAACCATGGGGATGGCCAAGAGCAGGATGGCCCGCTTCAGGTCGATGCGGGTATAGTCCGCATCGGTGCCGCGGATGGCATTTCCGAGGTCTCGCCAGAAGCCAGTACGGAGGGAACCGTTATGCAGGGCCATAGAACGCGGAATACCTCGGCGCGAAACTAGGTTATTCCCGGCTACTCAGCTTCTTTGCCGCCTTCGCTTTCGGAAGCGGGCCGACCGGCCGGTAGGTAGCGACGAGCACTCCCCCGGATCCGATTTTCCCGTCTATCAACTTCAATTTCCGCGGCGGAACGCCCGCCTCGAACAGGCGCTTGCCGTATCCCAGCACCACGGGGACGGTCCAGAATTGGTATTCGTCGATGAGATCCGCCGCGATCAAGGCTTGCAACAATTCGCTGCTTCCCCATATATGCAACGCCGGCCCCCGGGTCGCCTTCAGCTTGCGCACCCCGGTCACGGCCTTCCCGCCGACGCGCACGGACGTCTCCCAGTCCAGCCCCTTGTCCTTGCTGGTGACGACGTATTTCACGGCCTTGCCGAACGCCTCGCCGATGGGGTTGTCGCTATGCAGGGGCCAATACCCGTGGAAGATATCATAGGTACGCCGGCCCAAAAGCAAATCGAACTTCCCGGCCATGAGCCCAGCTACGGCCTTCTCCACAGCATCGTCCGCGGAAAGGAGGGCCCAACCGCCATGGGCGAAGCCGCTTTGCCGATCTTCATCCGGGCCCCCCGGGGCCTGCATGACCCCGTCGAGGGAGAGTTGGGTGATGGCGATAAGCTTCCGCATCATTTCCCCTTTTCCACGAGACGCGCCAGCAGCGTTTCCAACTGGCCTAGGCCCACGGAATAGCCTTCCTTGAACCCCATCTTGATCTGGGCTTCGAGATGCTCGATCGAGTCGCATTTGATGTCGTTGGTGACCAAGGTGACGCCGTTGGATTCGACGAAGGAATTCTTCCAGGTCGATCCCGTCGTGCCCGGCTTCACCTTCCCGTTCTCATCGCAGAAGAGGCTCCGGAACACGTAACTTTTCCTCGGGACGATCTTCGAGAACGTCTTCGTAGCCCAATGCCGATCGCCCTGGGGGAGGACCATGGCATAGAGCCATTTCCCGCCCTCGGAGAAGTCCATGGATTTGGTTTCCACGTGGCAGGGCGATGGCCCCCACCATTGATCGAGCAGTGCGGACTCGGTCCAGGCGGACCATACCAAATCGACCGGCGCATCGAAGGAGCGCTCCACCTTGACGGCCAGGTTTCCCTTGTCCACCGTGAAATTGAAAATCTTCTCTTGCTTCATTTTTTCCTCTCCTTCAATCGGGTTAGTACGTCGTCCAGTTGGTTGAAGCGTTTGGCCATCAAGGCTTTGAACTCTTCCAGCCATTTTTCGATTTCGCGCATTTTCGAGGCCCTCAGATGGTATTGGATTTCCCGACCGTGCGGATGCTCTTCAAGCAGTTCGCATTCGACCAGGATCCGGATGTGTTTCGAAACCGCCTGCCGACTGGTCTCGAAATGCGCGGCCATGGCGTTCGGGGTCATCGCCTGGACCGCCAGCAGCATGACGATGGCGCGTCGGGTGGGGTCGGCGATGGCTTGGAAAATGTCTCTTCTCATCCGGGTCCTCGCGCTTGATGCGCAACTGATTGGTAGCAAATATACACGCAACCGATCGATTGCGCAATAGATTTCACGAAAAAAATTCAGAGGGCGGGAAGGAGGGGGAATTCTCCCCCTAAAAGCCTTTATTCCAGTTCTTCGGCGAGCCCCAGGAGGATACCCTCGGGTCCGCGGATATAGCAGAGCTTGTAGATGCCTTCGTAATTGACGACCTCGCATACGAGTTCGGCGCCCAGGGGGCGCAGGCGTGCGAGGGTATCTTCAAGGTCGTCGACGGCGAACATGATGCGCCGGAAGCCGAGGGTGTTGACGGTCGAGACGTCCGGCTTGGGTTTGCGGGCCGCGGGGGAGTGGAATTGATCCAGTTCGATGCGCCCATGCCCGTCGGGCGTGACCATGGTGGCGATTTCGCTGCGCGCCTTGTCGATGCCGATGACCTTCTCGACCCAGGGGCCTTCGACGAACATTCTGCCCTCG
>JAEKLQ010000052.1 GCA_019509785.1 Fibrobacterota bacterium
CGATGCGGAGCCAATTGCGCCACCAGGCTGCCGCTACCCAGGATGACCATGTCGGTGGGCCCTGCCTTCAGCTTCCGGATCGCGCCTAGGAGATCCTCCTTGATCAAACGGGTATTGGCCCAATCGACCTTGGGCAGAGTGCGCGAGAAGACGATCTTGGACCGCGAGTTCATGCGCTCGGCGACCACGGGCATCATCTTGGCCGCCATGGGCGTGGGCCAGAAGGCGGCCATCTCCTGATAGGTGATCCGGCCGAATACCAGCATCCCGCCCCCGCTGGCATTGCCGGAAACGAAGTCGGTCCATTCCTTGTCGTTGGGATCCTTGCGCGCGAATTCCATCTTCCCGTGCACGTCGGTGAAGAATCCGTCCAAGGAGATGTTTTCGAAAACCTTCAAGGTGGCCATAGCGTTCCCTTTCGTCCGGAGAGCAACCAGGCGGAAAATAAACTTTAGGGAGTAAGGCCGCTATCGCGGGTCCGGGATCCTGGGCCGAGGGGAGTATCGCGCCCCGGTCGCGACGGCTTAGCGGAGTTATGGGGAGTGGGGCCGGAATTCAGGGTCTTTGGGGGATAGGTCCGGGTCGAACGCGCAGGATACGGGCGATAAGGGCGTTTCGATTTACCTACGGCCGGCTTTTTTTTATCATGCACGCCCTGCTTCGCCCGGAAGGCTTGCAGCCATAGCCGGGAGTCTTATGTCGAAAGTCCTTTTCACCGAGTTACCCTTGTCCCGCGAAGTGCTGAAAAGCATCGAGGAAATGGGATTCGAAACCGCCACCGCCATCCAGGGCGAAGCCATTCCGCCCATCATGGAAGGCCGCGACGTGATCGGCCAATCCGGCACCGGCACCGGCAAGACCATCGCCTTCGCGGTTCCGGCCGTAGAGAAAATCGACGGCGCCAATTCCGCCCCGCAAGCCCTTATCCTTTGCCCCACGCGGGAATTGTGCATCCAGGTGGCCGAGCAGGTGGGCAAGCTGGGGAAGCATACCAAGGGCCTGCGGGCTTTGCCCATTTACGGCGGCCAGGCCTACGATAGGCAATTGTTCGGATTGAAGCGCGGTGCGCAAATCGTCATCGGCACGCCCGGGCGGCTCATCGATCATCTCGAACGCGGTTCGCTAAAGCTCGATCAGGTAAAGCTGGTGGTGCTGGATGAAGCCGACGAAATGCTGGATATGGGCTTCCAGGAAGACATGGACAAGATCCTGGAACGGGTTCCCGAGGATCGCCAGACCCTGCTCTTCTCCGCCACCATGCAGCCGGGCATCCGCCGCTTGGCCCAGCGCTATCTGAAAAATCCCCTGGCCATCAAGTCCACTCCCGAGAATCTGGCCATGCCCGCCATCGAGCAGGCCTATATGGAAGTGCGCGGGCCGCTCAAGCTGGAAGCGCTGGCGCGCGTGCTCGACTTCCATCGCGTGAAGCTCGGCATCGTGTTCTGCAATACCCGCATAGGCGTGGACGAACTGGTTCAGCATCTGCAGGCGCGCGGCTATTCCGCCGAAGGCCTGCACGGCGAGCATAAGCAGGCCATGCGCGACCGCATCATGGCGCGCTTCCGCAGCCGGGCCGTGGAAATCCTGGTCGCCACCGACGTGGCGGCCCGCGGCATCGACGTGAAGGACATCGAGATGGTGGTCAACTACGATCTCCCCAAGGACGAAGAGGATTACGTCCACCGCATCGGCCGCACGGGCCGCGCGGGCAAGAGCGGATTGGCCCTGAGCTTCGCGTCGGGCAAGGACCTGTTCCGGCTGCGCAACATCGAACGCTTTTCCAAATCCAAGATCACCCGCCGCGCGGTTCCGACCCTGGACCAGGTGGAATCGGCCCAGCATTCCGTGCTGCTCGACAAGGTGCGCGAGACCGTGGCTGCCGGCGGGCTGGAGCGCTATGCGGCCCTGCTGGATACGCTTTCCGAAGGCGAGATCTCGGCCTCGGACGTAGCTTGCGCGTTACTGAAGATGGCTTTGCCCGATGCGCCCGCGCGCGCGACCAAGGGCGAGGACGCCTTTCAGGGGGGCGGTTTCCCGGGCAAGTGGGAAGGCAACGGCAGGAGCGGCGGAAGCGACCGTGACGACCGCGGCGACCGTTTCGGCAAGGGCGGCAAGCCCTTCAAGGCTCGCGACGCCCATACGGGCCCGGATTCGCGCTTGTTCTCCGGCGGCATTCCGGCCCAGGTTTTCCTGAACGTGGGCCGCTTGCAAGACGTGCGCCCCAAGGATATCCTCGGCGCCATGGCGGGGGAGACCGGTTTGCCGGGAACCGCCTTCGGCAACATCAACGTGCAGTCCAAGCATACCCTGGTGGAAGTGCCGGAAGACCAATTGGAAATGATCCTGGAGAAGCTCAAGAAGGTGCGCATCAAGGGCGTGCCCGTTAAAGCGCGCAAGTCGGAGTTCTGAACCGGCTTCCGCCGTTTCCGGAGCCCGCCTTTCCGCTTTGCCCCTGCGCACGCACGGGAGGCGAGGGTGGCGAAGATCCTATATCGGCGCGAATGCCCGGATGGACTCCCACAAAAACCGCCCCATCTCCGGCGTGTAGATATCGCTGTGCGCTCCGCCGCCTTTCCCGTAGGGCCGCTCTTTCACGATGCTGGAAACGTCGATGGTGAATATCCTCCCCTTGACGTCCTTCGCCTCAGGGTTCCATCCCCGCTTCGGATCATATTGCCGTCCCTTCTCCCGGTAAGGCCAATCCCAGGAATTCATGCCGTCGGCGCCGTCCTTGTAGATGACGGGCCAGAAGGACTCCTGGTGCTGCAAGCAGAATTCGTTCCCGATTTTCCCCCCCATATGGTGGGCGCCGGTGACGTAGGCCGCGACCGGATTGGCCTTGTCGTTCTCGGCCCATGTGAAAATGAATCGCGTGGGCCGCTTAACCAATTCGGAATAGGGCGAACCTTCCTGCCATCCGCTGGTGAGCGCGCCCGTAGCCACGAATCGGTTGGCGCTGACGGCCCCCTGCAACCCGACGAACAGGTCGATTTTCTTGGCCGTCGTGTCCGCCAGCGAAGCGTGAACGATTGGGTCGTGAGGCTCCGGAACGCCCTTGATCCAATCGGGGTCGCTCGCGACGGCGCGGGTCAGAACGCGGGACCCGAAGCTATGGCCGATCAGGATCAGGGGGACCTTATGCCGGACCTTCAGCGGCTCCAGCACCCGCTTCAGCAGATAGGACCCCCAGACCAATCCGGTTTCGTCTGCATCCCCGGCCTTGGAAACGTAGCTCAGCGGTTTCAGGTAGCTCCATTCCGAAGGCCAGCTTATCCCGATGACGAGGGGACGGAACGGCTTTCCGCCGCCTAGCTTGTCCGCCGCTTCGGCCAGATACCCCATCAGGCTGTTATAGTTGCGGATCGATTCCTGCTGATCCGTATTCCATCCCATGCAATAGACCAGGATATGGGTATACGGCTTGGCTTTCTCCGGATCCGCCGACGTACCTGGTTCCGGAGGCGGAGCCTCCGCTTCCGCCATCTTCGATTCCAACCGCTCCCGCAGGGCATTTAGTTCGGTGAAACTGCGTGTGAATGCATGATCATATCGTGCGCTTTCATAGATGTTGTAGAGCATATTGGTTCGCACCATTTCGGCATTCGGGGCGGACTTGGCATCCCGGGTGCCCGGATCGCGGTCTTCGAATTCGACGATATGGGAAACGAAGGTACGCCGTCGATCATTCAGCAAGGCCGCGATTCCCTTGACGCCCTTTCCCGCCGCCGCCACGTTGTCGCCCGGAGGCACGTCGATCAGATACCGGTTGGTCTGTTCCACTCCGATCAAGTAGCCGGGAAACCGGAACGCCAGCCCGAAGGGCTCATCGGCCATGCGGTGGAAGACCATGGCGTTCCACTCGCGGGTCCCCAGGCGGTATTCCACCAATCTGCGATAGCGGCTCAACAAGGTATCCTTGTCCAAGGAAGCGGTGTTCTTCAGCTGCGCGTCCCGGCTTTCGTTTTTCCGCATGGCTTCGATCTGAATCGTCTTCTGCTGCAACTCCGAGCGCTTCTCGCGAAACAGGACTTCATACCAAGCCCAGGATCCCACGATAATCACCAATCCGGCCAAAGACCCGAACAGCATCGGTGAGATGAACCCATAAGCCTGGACGGCCAGGATGATGAGCCAAACGCATAACGCCGCGGCCAGGATTGAGCCATAGAAGACCGCGCAAGGCAGAACCACCTGGGCGTTCGGAAACCATTGGGGTTTGAAGTCGATCCCCAATAGATGGGGCAAGGCTTTCTCGCCCAATTGCTTGGGGAGGGCGTATAAGATGAGGACGGCAAGGGCCAGTATCAGCGTCTGCGCCCCCACCTTGATGAGCGTGGTCCAGATTTGGCCCCATGCGAATGCGGCACTCCGCGAATCGGAACCGACATGGGCCACTCCGGATCCCGCGTAAGCCGTCTTCCACCAAAAGCACAGGATCCCAACCGAGATGAACGCAAATCCCCCCCAGGCGATCACTTTGTACCATGCCGGCGCCTGCTGGGAAAATCGGTACGCAAGCACGCACATGAATGCGAAAACAATCCACCCGATAAAGGTCGCGATTTGGGAATAGTAGGATGTCATTTTCATGAACCAACTTTCTCCGGAAGCATCCGGGGGAGTTCAGCCAGTATCTTCCCATACTCGGACCGTCTTATGCAGCAGGATGACGCGACCTGGAGGCGATTCGACGACCCCTTTGCGTGGCGCGGACGCTCCCTTTCTGAGAGCAGAATGCAGCCTCATCCTCTTTTCCTTCCCCGGCCCTATCGTTAGGTTTTAACGGAAGGAATCGGGAGGCTTCCGGTCTCCCGCGAATCATGCCCCGGAATCGGGCGAGCGAGGAGGGAAGATGGACGCGAAACGGATACGGATGACGGCGGCGGCCCTGGGCGGAATTCTGATCGCGGCAGGGTTGGGGGCCTGCGTCGAAAGCGGTAAGGAGCCGGAGCAATGGATGGGCGTGGCGCGGAACACCTGCGGCCCCGCGGACGGGCCCGCGCTCGAAGTAGTGATCCGCGAAACAGGCACCGGCGGCTGCGCCGACACCGGAACCATCCAAGCCCGGCTCTTTCTGGATCGGCAACAGGTCGATTCCCTCGGTTCCGGCAAAAGTTTTCTGGATAGCGAGATGGTTTGCCAGTCAGGCGCTTGCCAATCGGCGGCGCTATACCGCCTCCAAATCGAATCCGCGGATGGAAAATCCGCCCAGGGAATCCTGGAGGTGCGCGAAAAGGCGGCGACCGGTAGCGAGACGGTGAAGCGGGTTCATGTGGATCTCACCAAGTGCCCCTCCACGATCCAGATGTGCGGATAGGGACGGCCGCGACCCTATAAGGCCAGCCGGGGTTCTTCTTCGTCGGTAAAGAGGCGGGGAATGCGGATGTCCAGGCCCGTGCGGGCTTTGAGACTGCGCAGGAAATGGACCGCCAGGTCGGCCGTTCCGTCCACGGGATCGAAATGGGGAAAGAAGTAGGCTTCGCGTAGGCCTTTCCCCATCCAGGCGGCGATCCGCTCCGCCCAGTCGTCCAAGCGGCGATGATCCGATTCGCCGCCATCGTGGCCATTGACGCGGATGAAGGCCCAGGGCGCCGTCAGCCGCATGTGGATCACGTCGCGGCGGCCCGGCGCATCCGTGATCACCATCGCGGCTTTATTTTCTTCTAACAAGCCGGCCAGCCGATCGGTCCAGGCCGGGTTCCGGAACCAAGCCGGATGGCGCACTTCCACCGCCAGGGGGAAGGATGGGCGCGCGATCGCCAGCAGGTTCGCGAGTTCGGGAAAACGGCTGGGGCCTAAGGCTTCCGGGAATTGCAACAGTACGGCGCCCAGGCGATCGTCGAAGGCGGCGAAGTCGCCGCATTGCCGCGTGAAGATCGCGTGGACGGCATCGAGGTTGGGGGCGAGGGTGACGTCCCTCGTGAACTTGGGGCAGAAGCGGAAGCCGGCAGGAACCGCGGCGGCCCAGGCCCGCGCCCGCCCGGGATCGAAACCGTAACCCGTCGAATTCAGTTCCGTGGTATCGAACGCCCGCGCGTATGCCGCCAGCCGTTTTGCCTTGGGGGTGCCCGGCGGGCAAACCTTTCTGGCCAGGGCATCGTCCTGCCAGACCGGGCATCCCGCGTAGATGCGAGGCGAGCCGAACGGGTTACCGGGCAGGATGCGCGCGTTCCCGGGGGCATCCGCAGGCAGGCGGAGATCCATCCCGGGCGAATCGGCGGACTTTCCGAATTCCATCGGTAGGTAAAATGCTTAATCCCGCGGCGGAATGGAATCGGATAATGCGCTGGGGAGCCTTGAGACTCTGGAATCGCCGGAAATACGGGAAGTCATTGTGCGCTCCAATCGGTCCACGGTGCAGGCTGGGCCTCCGCGGAAAATCGGATTACCTTCACCTGCGGCCGCCACGCCCGGCCGAAGGAGCCAGATGAATACCGCCGTCAAGTCCGCCACCGCCTCCGCCGGCCGGTCCACCGTCATTCCCCATCGCTGGGACGATAAGGCCGCCCAAGGTTTCACCGAAGAGCAACTCCTGCTCTACCGCAGCAATCTGCTCGGCTCCGACTTGCGGGTGACCAATTACGGGGGCGGCAACACTTCGGCCAAGGTGGCCATGAAGGATCCCCTCACGGCCAAGGAAACCGAAGTCCTATGGGTGAAGGGTTCCGGCGGCGACATCGGCAGCATGAAGCTGGACGGCTTCTCCACCTTGTACATGGATAAGCTGAACGCGTTGAAAGCCCTGTACCGCGGCCTCGCCCATGAGGACGAAATGGTCGGCTACCTGCCGCATTGCACCTTCAACCTCAACACGCGCGCGGCCTCCATCGATACGCCCCTGCACGCCTACGTTCCCCAGAAGCACGTCGACCACGTGCATCCGGACTCGGTGATCGCCATCGCCGCCAGCAAGAACGGCGAGGCCCTCACGCAGAAGATCTTCGAGGGCGAACTGGGCTGGATCCCGTGGCAACGTCCCGGTTACGATCTGGGGCTCAAGCTGGAAGCCATGTGCAAGGCCAAGCCGAACCTCAAGGGCATCATGCTGGGCGGCCACGGGTTTTTCACCTGGGGGAAGACTTCCAAGGAATGCTATCAGAATACCTTGCGCGTGATCCAGAAGGCGCAGGACTACATCGACGCCAAATCGACGGCGGCCCCTTACGGCGGGCCCAAGGTGGCGGCCCTGGCCCCGGCCGCCCGCGCCGCTTTCGCGTCGCGCATCATGCCCGCCCTGCGCGGCAAGCTCTCGAAGCTGTCCCGCAAGGTCGGCCATTTCAACGACTCCCCCGAAGTGCTCGACTTCGTCTGCTCCAAGCAAGGCAAGGCCCTGGCGGCCCTGGGCACGTCCTGCCCGGACCATTTCCTGCGCACCAAAATCTTCCCGCTCTTCATCGACGTGGATCCGGCGCAAGCGCCCGTCGATATCCTAATCGCCGATTTGGATAACCGCCTGGAAGGCTATCGCAAGGAGTACGAAGCCTATTACGACCGCTGCAAGCGGCCCGCTTCCCCCGCCATGCGCGATCCCTATCCGGTCATCATCCTGGTGCCGGGCGTGGGGATGTTCTCCTTCGCTTCCGACAAGGCCACCGCCCGCATCGCGGGAGAATTCTACGTCAACGCCATCAACGTGATCCGCGGGGCCGGCGCCATCGACGAATACGTGGCGCTGCCGGAGCAGGAAGCCTTCGACATCGAGTACTGGGCCCTGGAAGAAGCCAAGCTACGCCGCATGCCGAAGCCGAAATCCCTGGCGGCCCGCATCGCCCTCATCACCGGCGGGGCGGGCGGCATCGGCATGGCCTCGGCCAAGCGCTTGCTGGACGAAGGCGCGGTGGTCTGCCTCACCGATATCGACGCCGAAGGCTTGCAACAGGCCCAAACCGATCTGGCTGCCAAGTACGGCAGGGACGCGGTGCGCGTGGCCGTCTGCAACGTGACGGACGAGGGTTCGGTGATCGAGTCCCTGGCGGTTTGCGCGCGCGAATTCGGCGGCGTGGACATCCTGGTCAATAACGCCGGCATCGCTTCGGCCGCGGCTTACGAAGAAACCTCCCTGGAACTCTGGAACAAGAACCTTTCCATCCTCGCCACCGGCTACTTCCTCGTCTCGCGCGAGGCCTACAAGGTGATGCTGGGGCAGGGGATGGAAGCCTCGCTCATCTTCATCTCCAGCAAGAACGGATTGGCCGCGTCCCAAGGCGCATCCGCCTATTGCACGGCCAAGGCCGCGGAGATCCATTTAGCACGGTGCCTGGCTTTAGAAGGCGCTCCCAAGGGCATCCGCGTCAACGTGGTCAACCCGGACGCCATCATCCGCGGGTCCAAGCTTTGGCATAGCTCGTGGCGCAAGGAGCGCGCGGCCGCCAACAAGATCAACGAAGATCAGATCGAGGAACATTACCGCCAGCGCAGCATGCTGAAACGTAACGTCTTCCCCGAGGACGTGGCGGAAGCGGTGTATTTCTTCGCCAGCGATGCCAGCGCCAAGTCCACCGGCAACATCCTCAACGTGGACGCCGGCAACGTGCAGTCCTTCCCCAGGTAAGCGGCCATGGAAAAGCATTACCTCGCCATCGATCTGGGGGCCGAAAGCGGCCGCGTCATGCTGGGTTCCCTCGCGGAGGGTAAGCTGAACGTGGAGGAAATCCACCGCTTCCCGAATACGCCCGTTTTCATCCGGGGGACCTTACGCTGGGATCTGCTCGCCTTGTTCCACGGGGCCAAGGCCGGCCTCAAGAAGGCCGCCGATCGGGGTATCGCCATCAGCGGGATCAGTACCGATGCCTGGGGGGTCGATTACGTCTTGACCTCCAAGAACGAGCCCATGGTGGGCCAAGCCTTCCATTACCGCGACGAACGCTTGGACGGGGCTCCCGAAAAGGTTTTCACGCAGGTATCCGCGGATCGCATTTTCGCCGAGACCGGCATCCAGTTCATGCAGATCAACACCCTGTACCAGCTCTGGACCGACGCGCGCACGCGCCCGGAAGTGCTGGAGTGGTCCGAACGTTTCCTCATGATCGGCGACTTCTTCAACTATCTCTGCTCGGACCGGTTGGTCGGGGAAGCCACGCTGGCCAGCACCTCTCAGCTTTATAATCCCGTGAAGCATGACTGGGCCTGGGATCTGATCGCCGCGCTCAAGCTGCCGCGGAAATTGTTCCCCGAGTTGGTGCGTCCGGGCACGCGCCTGGGCCCGCTCTCCCGCGAGGTCGCCCTGGAAACCAATCTCAAGCAGGTCGAGGTGATCGCCGGCTGCTCCCACGACACCGCCGCCGCCGTAGCCGCCATTCCCGGCCAAGGCGAGGATTGGGCCTTCCTGAGCTCGGGCACCTGGTCGCTCTTGGGCACCGAGCTTCCGGCCCCCATCATCAACGCCGACAGCCGGCGTTACAATTTCACCAACGAAGCCGGCTATGCCGATACCATCATGTTCCGCAAGAACATCGTGGGGCTATGGATCGTGCAAGAGTGCAAGCGCGCCTGGGAAGCGATGGGCAACGCATACGGCTACGACGACCTCACCGCCATGGCCGAGGCCGCCGCGCCTTTGCGCAGCCTGATCCGGCCGGAAGACGCGCGTTTCGGGAAACCGGGCCGCATGCCGGGGAAGATCACGGACTATTGCCGCGAAACCGGCCAGCCCATCCCCGATTCCCCCGGAGCCTTCATCCGTTGCGTGCTGGAAAGCCTGGCCCTGTTGTACGGGAAGACCCTGGCCGAGTGCGCCGCGGTCACCGGCCGTTCCTTCCGCACCCTGCACGTGGTAGGCGGAGGCAGCCGCAACCGGCTCCTCAATCAGCTCACCGCCGACGCGGTGGGACTGCCCGTGCTGGCCGGCCCGGTGGAAGCCACCGCCATCGGCAACCTGCTCATCCAAGCCAAGACCCTGGGGCATGAGGCGGGGGACATCCGCTCGGTGGTACGCCGATCCTTCCCCGTGGAGACCTTCGTCCCGGGCGAATCGGGGCCCTGGAGCGGTGCCGCCAAGCGCTTCGAAGCCTTGCCGGTGGACGGCACGGTTTAATCCTTCCGGAGAGACGGCCTCCTTTAAGGCGGCCGCCTCCTTTCCGACCGCCGGTAATTTTTCAACGGCCGAGATCGCGGTCGATTTCCATCGGTAAACGAATTCTTTCCGACTCCTCATGCGAGGGATTTGCTTTTGGAGTAAATATGTAACTTGATATAATACGGTGTTTCCGTGATTCCAGACCCGGAGTAATCGCCTGTTCACTAAGACCCATCCGGCCGTGCAAAAATCCCTGGCCTACGTCCGCGGAGAGATCAAAGGCGGAGCCTGGTCTTTAGGCGATCGCCTGCCTCCCATCCGCATGCTGGCCCGTCAGGCCCAGGTTTCGGCGGCGGCCATGTGCGAAGCGCTGGGGATGCTTAAGGGCGAGAACCTGGTGACCATCGTCAAGAACCGCGGCGCCTACCTGGGCCATCCCCCCGCGGACGGGCGCAACGGTTTCCAAGCCGCGCGCCCGGGGGAATCCCAGCGTTGGCAGCGGCTTAAGATCCAGATCGAAAAGGATATTTTCAACGGCCAGTTCGCCCCCGGCGAAGCCATGCCTTCCCTGCGCGATCTGCAAAAGGCGTACGCCGTATCCTACAAGACCTTGCGCAAAGCCATGGAGGCAATCGCCTTCGAAGGCGTGGTCGTGCCCCACAAGAAGACCTATATGGTACCGCACCTGCGCCGCGCGCACGGCACCCTGGTATTCATCAGCGCCCCCGAGGCCGCGACCAAGATCATCTGCGGCGGCTATCCCGTCACCGAATTCCTTTCCACCCTGCGCCGCGAAGGCGGCAAAAGCATGATCAACGTCACGGTGGTTCCTTTTGATCCCGAGCGCCGCCGTGCCGTGTTCGGCAACCAGTTGGCTTTGCTGAGGGAAAAGCATTCCGTGGTGGGATACATCCTGTGGGCGTCCCTGCTGCCGGAACGGAAGCTGGAGCAGGCCCTGCAGACCTTGCGCGAGGCGGTGCGTCCTGAGCCTTTGCCGGTGGAAGGCCCCCACTTGCGCAGCGGGGACGGCAAGGCCGGGATGGAAAAGCCCGTGGCCGTGGTGGACACCACTTGGGACATGGCGGTGACCAACACCCTCCATCATCAGGCCGATCTGGCGGGCTGGGCCTTCCGCACCTTCACGGTGGCGGGCATCGCGGGCGGGCGCCAGGTGGGGCAATACCTGCTTAAGCTCGGGCACCGCAAGGTGGCCTTCCTCTCTTACTGCCATAAGGAACTCTGGTCCCAATACCGGTACCGCGGCCTGTTCCAGAGCTTCCAAGGCGCCGGCTTCGGCGACGGGGTGCGCAAGTTCGTGATCGAAGAGGTGGACGATCGCTTCCACGCCTTGCCCGGCCCGGATGATTTGGAAGAGTTCCGCAAGCAGGCGGACGGCTTCATGGCCTCCGCCCTGGCCGCGGGGACGGGGTATTACGCCGGTTACGCCTTGGAGCAAATGTCCGGTTCCATCTGGAACTACATCCATCAGCTCAAGATGGCCGCCCGCGTGGAACCCATCCTGGCGGCCGCCCTGCAGGAACCGGGCCTCACCGCCTGCGTGGGGGCCAACGATCGCATGGCCTTGCTGGCCCGGGATCATTTTTCCAAGCGCGGCTTGCGCATCCCGCGGGACATGTCCTTGATCGGTTTCGATGACAGCAAGGCCGCCACCGACAACGATCTCAGCAGCTACAGCTTCACCTTCTCCGAAATCGCGCGCAAGATCCTGGCCTACGTGCTTAGCCCGCGCCAGCGGGTCCATCAGCAGGAGGGGAACGTGGTGGAGTGCGATGGGCTCCTGATCGAACGCGGCTCCAGCGGGCCGGCCCGGGGCTAAATAAACTCTCACTCCTTAACTACCTGACTTCCCGCCTTGGCCTGCCGGATCGGATTCGGTGAAAACGGACGCGGGCCCAAGCTTCCCTAACGCGAGAGAAACGCCTTAGATGCGCTTTATACGCCGATTAAAAATCCCCGTGCGCCCTATATTAGGACTGTCCATCCGACATTGACAGAGCTCGGCTCCCAGCCGGGCATCGGAACGGGCACGGAGGTCGACCGGTGAAAGCTCGCATCTTATTCTTTGCTGCCTCGATATTGATCGGTTTCAATTTCGGGCGGGGGCAAGCGGTCAAACGTTGCGACCTGCTGATCAATTCCACGCCCGGCGCCGGCGCCGATACCGCGTGCCTGGACTTGGTCGCCCTCACCCAAACCGGCGGGCCCGCCATCCAGGTCGGGAACAACGTGACCCGCATCAGCAATGCGGGCCTGAAGCTATGCGCCAACGCCTTCAAGGTCAGCTCGGGCGGCTCGGCGGACATCGTGTTCATCTACGATAACAGCGGCAGCATGTGGAGCAACCGCGCCACCATCGACACCGTCGCGAAGGACACCACCTTCTGGGACGCGACCGGTTGCAATGGGACCGGCACCCCGATTAACTATGCGGTCCAGGATACCGATTTTACCCCTGTGGCCGGTAATCCGCCCCAGACCCTGGTGAAAACCATTCCCGTCCTATCCAGCGCAACGGCTTGCCGCGAATACGCGGGCGATCCCTACAATGCCCGCGGAGTGGTAATCCGCAATGCCATCAAGTACCTGGCCCAGAAGGCCCCCACCTCCACGGTGGGCTCGGTGGGTTTCGCGCAGACCACCGCATTCGAGCAGCCACCTTTACAATTGAACGACCCGGCCCGGGTCGCCCAGGCTACAGGCATGATCCGGTTGGACAGCATCCCGACCACGAACTACGCGCCGCCCTTAAAGCTCGCGAAGACCTGGCTTAGCGATACCACCCTCGTCAAGAACACCAGGCACGCCATCGTCTTCATCTCCGACGGCATCGCGTCGGATGGAAACTCAGGCTTGAATCTCGTCGACTCGACCACGCCGGTTTACAGCATTTTCCTGGGCAAGAAACCCACCTCGGATACGGTGAGCCTGAAGCAGCTTTCGGATAAATCGGGCGGGCTCTTCTTCCGGGTCGATCCCAGCAAGCCGGCCGCCATCCAGGTGGTGATGGACAGCATTATCCGGAAAATCACCGAGACCAGCATCCCCAAATCCATCGCCATCACCAACACCACCCTCGGGCAAACCTCGGTGGCGGGACCGATGTCCATCGGCGCCGGCGGGAATCTCGTCATCACCCTGGATAGCATCATCGCCTTGACCCAGGGGAAGAACGATTTCTCCGTGACGGTGACGAAATCGGACGGGACCGTAGGCAAGTACGCGTTCACCGTCAAAGCCGACGGCGCCGCCGAGCCCCAGACCACGAAAACCACCCAATGCTACGATCCCCCGGCCCTGACCATGCTGAATTCCCAGGGGCTAACGGACCCGCAGTATTCCCTCACCGCGACCTCTTATACCATCAAGCTCACGCGCTCGCCCTCCGACGTGGGTCCCGTAATCGTTACGGCTATCACGAAAGATTCCCTGGCGACTCCCGGCTGGGGCGACGCGGAATCGGTGACCTTGGCGGCCGCCGGCGCTTCCGGAGGCGCGTCGGTGTACCAAAGCCCGTATCCGTTCAATGGCTTAAGCGCCAAGCCCACGGCTGCCAACGGGACCTTGGAGGCCGCCGCCGGGGGGCAAATCGTATTGAGCTGGGTTTATCCCCGGGATACCCGCGACTTCGCCACCTACACCTTGCCCGGAAGCAAGATGCTGGTGACCCAACCGCCCACCGCCAATCCCCCCGGGGCCACCTTCACCAGCTTGGATCCGGATATCCCCGTGACCCTCGTCCCCGGGGAAGCGGGCTCGGTCATCCATTACACCCTGGACGGATCCATTCCCACCGCCAGCAGCCCGGTGTACGCGGCGCCCATTCTCGTATCTACCACGATGACCATCAAGGCCATCGCGATCAAGCCCAACCAAATCAACAGCGCCGTCATGGTGGCGGTCTTCACCGAAACCCAGGCCGCCAAGGTCGCCATGCCGGTCGCGACTCCGCCGGGGGCGTCGAACGCTTCGCCTAACGTGTATACGATTTCGCCCTTGGCGGTAAGCCTGACGGACGCCACACCCGGGGCGACCATCCACTATTCCCTGGACGGAGCGGCATGGGCGGACGGCGCGGCCTTGAACGTGACGAAGAGCTCTACCTTGAGGGTATACGCCACCAAAGTGGGACTCTACCCGAGCGATACCCTGACCCTCCGCTTCGATTACCAGGCGCCCAGCGACGTGACCGTGCTGTTTCCCGACGGGGGCAAAAACCCCGGAGCCACGGTTATCCCGGTGCCGACGTCCCCTGCGAACGTCATATTCATCCCGGTCGGTAGGACCGGCACGGCCTTACCCGGTAACGCGAACGGGAAGTGCGGGGGTTGCGTGGCGGGGAACGGTACGACCATCGTGGGGCCCATCATCAACCTGGACATTCCCGGACCCGTGGACTATGAGTTCAAGATCTTTTCGAACCTGGGCGAGTTCCTGGTCGGCGGCGCCGGCAAGGTGGAGGCGGCGGACATTCCCTTGCTGGCCTCCGCCGCGGACGGCATGCGCTACCGCCTACGCATCATTTGGACCGGCCGTTGCCAGAATCAGGAAAAAGCCGGCACGGGCGCTTACATCCTGAAAACCCTCATCCGCAACTCGGAAAATCCCAAGACGGCGGCGCAGTCCCCGCTGCAGAAAAAGCTCATCGTTTTCGGATACGAAAGGCACGGCATCTAGGAGCCCTCCTTTCGAAGGGGGGTACGGCTTGCTTGCGGCTGAGAGGGCGCGGCTAAGAAATTCCGGAATTACCTTCTCTCCGGAAGGCAAAAATCCCTGGACGAACGCTGGATTCGCATCGTTCGCGATTGGATACCTTTGCCCCGTGCCCTCGTCCTGAAAGCGCGGGCCGCATCCCATGCCCAAGCCTTCCAAAGTCCAACTCTTCCATACCTGCATCATCAACGAAGTCTATCCCGAGGTGGGCTTGGCGGTGGTCAACGTGCTGGAGCGACTCGATATCGCCGTCGAGGTGCCTTTGAACCAGACCTGTTGCGGCCAACCCGCTTTCAACGGGGGCTTCCATGCGGACGCCCGTAAGGTGGCCCGCCTGACCGTGGACATCCTCTCCGCCACCAAGGGGCCCATCATCATCCCGTCCGGGTCCTGCGGGGATATGCTTACGCATCAATACCACATGCTCTTCGCCGACGAGCCCGCCTACCTGGAAAAGTCCCATGCCCTGTCCGAGCGCTGCCATGAGTTCTCCATGTTCCTGGTCGATGTGCTGGGGATCCGCGATCTGGGGGCGCACCTGCGGGCCTCGGGACCCGGCGTGGCCGCCCCCAAGTCCGCCTATCATCCTTCCTGCCATCTCCTGCGCGGGCTGGGGGCCAAAAGCCAGCCGCAGACCTTGCTGGCCCAGGTCAAAGGCCTTGCCTGCGCCGAGGTGAAGGATCAGGAAGAATGCTGCGGCTTCGGCGGGATGTTCTCGGTGAAGAACTCGGCCATCTCGGGCGCGATGCTGGAGAACAAGATGCGTAACCTGGAGGCCTCCGGGGCGGAGACGGTGATCAGCTGCGATATGGGATGCCTGCTCCACCTGGCGGGCGGACTGCACCGGAAAGGCTCTACTCTCAAGGTAAAGCACCTCGCGCAAGTACTGGACGAGGGGATGTCGGGACGATGAGCTTCCCTGGGTTTTCCATGGGCTTTCTATAAGCATTTTATGAGCATCTTATGAGCCATTTCCTCGACCGCGTCGAAACCGCCCTGCGCGATCCCGACTTGAAGACGGCCCTGGGTAGGGCCACGGAGCGCTTGGGCTCCCGACGCTCGGTTTCCCTCGACTCCTTGCCCGACTCCGATGCCGTGCGCGACATGGCGCGCCGGGCCAAGCTTGGACTATTGCGCGATCTGGCCGGCAACCTGGAGACCTTCGAGAAGAACCTGATCAAGAACGGCGTCCAGGTGCATTGGGCCGAGGATGGCGCCGCCGCCAACCGCATCATGGTCGATATCGCCAAGAGCCGCGGCTGCAAACGCGCGGTCAAGTCCAAGTCCATGGCCACCGAAGAGACCCATCTCAACCACGACCTGCTGGAGGCGGGGCTGGAGGTGCTGGAAACCGATCTCGGCGAGTACATCGTGCAATTGGCCGAGACCACGCCTTCCCATATCATCCTGCCCATCATCCACATGACCAAGGAAAGCATCGGCAAGGTCATGCACGAGAAGATCAAGGTGCCTTATACCAGCGACCCGGAGAAGCTGGCCAAGATCGCGCGGGCCAAGCTACGGGAAGCCTTCCTGTCCGCCGACCTGGGGATCACGGGGGCCAATTTCGGGGTCGTCGATTCCGGCGCCCTGGTCCTGGTCAGCAACGAAGGCAACGCGCGCCTGGTCACCACCCTGCCGCGCGTCCACGTGGCCGTGATGGGCATCGAGAAGCTGGTGCCCTCGCTCTCCGACCTGGATCTGATGATCAAGATTCTGGCGCGTTCGGCCACCGGGCAGAAGATCACCACCTACACTTCCCTGGTCACCGGGCCGCGCCGCGAAGGCGAAGCCGACGGTTGCCAGGAAATGCACGTCATCCTCCTCGACAACGGCCGCAGCCGCATCCTGGGCGGCCCGCTCGCCGAAATCCTCGGGTGCATCCGCTGCGGCGCCTGCCTCAACGCCTGCCCGGTCTATAAGAACGTGGGCGGCCACGCTTACGGCGACACCTATCCCGGCCCCATCGGATCCATAGTAACTCCGGGGTTACGGGGGATAAAAGCCTGGAAGGAACTGCCGGACGCCAGCTCCCTATGCGGCGCCTGCCGCGACGTCTGCCCCGTGCGCCTGGACATCCCCCGCATGCTATTGGAACTGCGCAAGCAAGCCGTCGACGAGGCGAGCATCCCTTGGGCCTTGCGCATCGGGCTATGGGGATTCGGGGTGGCCGCCTCACGGCCCTGGCTGTACCGCGCCGGCGCCGGGCTCTTCCGCTGGGCCTCAGGCCTGATGGCCAAGAGCGGCTGGATCCGGAAGCTTCCGGGCCTGGCCGCGGGTTGGACCCGCTCGCGCGATCTGAAAGCGCCCGCGCCCAAGTCCTTCCAGGAACTCTGGCGCCAACGTCCCGTACGTCCGGCCCCCGCCGGCAAGGAGGCCGCCCCTGTCCGCTGACGCCCGGCTCGCCATCCTGGCGCGCGTGCGCCAGGCCCAGATCCGCGCCTACCTCCCCGAATCGCCGCATGGGCTGCCGGCGCGCCTGGCTTATCCGGCCACGGTTCCCGCGGCCCGCCGCGCGCGCTTTCTGGAAGAGCTCAAGCTGCTCGGGGTGGAAGCCTTCGTCGAAGAGGACGATGCGGGCGTGCGCGACCGCGTCAAAAACCTGATCGCCGGCAAAGCCATCCTCAGTTGGGATCCCGATCAGCTTCCCTATGGGGCGGGAGAAGCCTTGCAAGGGGAGGCGGTCTCCTTCGGCCGCGATCCGCGGGAACAACAGGCCCAGGCCGATATCGGACTTACGGGCTGCGAAGCGGCCTTGGCGGAGACCGGCAGTTTGGCCATGGTGTCAGGACCCGGTCGGCCGCGCACGGCTTCCTTGCTGCCGTTAACCCATATCGCCCTGATCCGCCAGGCCGATCTTATGCAAGGCATGGGCGAATTCTTCGAACGCTATCGGCAAAGCGCCGTTCTGCCCTATCTGGTTTTCATCACCGGGCCCAGCCGCACCGCCGACATCGAGTTGTCCTTGACCTTGGGCGTGCATGGTCCCGGAAAGCTGATCCTGATCCTGGGCCCGTAATTTTCCGTCCCCAGTCCCGTACTTGGCCCGATCGCAGTCTTGACTCGCGGCCCCGCGCTATGCGGAAATGGACCATGCCTTCGCAGCCCGTCCTCCGCATGGCCGCGGTCCTGGCCTTGGCCCTCATTGCCCTGAGCGCCTTGGCTTTGGCATCGGGCATGGCCCTCTCCGGTTGCGCGGCTTCGGGGTCGAGCGCTTCCGATTCCCATGTCGAGCCGGAGTGGCGCCTGGTCCCCGAGGGTACGGCCCTGGGGCAACGCAGGCAGTTCTTCCTCTATGGGCGCCACCTCGATAGCGTACGCGTTTCGGCCCCGCCCAGCGTAAGCGTGGAGCAGGGCGCTCCGCGTTCGGGAGGCCACGCCTTGCCCATGTATCTGACCGTAAACGCTTTATCCAAGGATTCCCTCGCCAAAGGGGAGTCGGTGGGCGGGCGCGAAATCCAGGTCAAGACCGCGGACACCTCCCTCACCTTCAAGCTCAAGATCGTGGACGAGAGCCTGCCGCGTTGATCGCGTTGAAGGCGTTAATCGCAGTCAGGCAAGTTTTCACCTTCGCCAGATCCTTCTTCCCCGGCGCGAACTCCACCTTGCTGTTCAGGTCCACCGCGAAGGGCTTGGCCTGCAAGGCGTCGGCGAGATTTTCCGGCCCTAACCCGCCGGCCAAGATGACGGGCAAGGGCAGGGGATGGGCCTTGAGCAGATCCCAATCGAAGGCCTGGCCGGTCCCGCCGAACGATTTGCCCGCCGCGGTATCGACCAGGAAATAAGCCAGGGGCGCCGCTAAGCCCCGCTCGCCTGCGAGCGCCCGCTCGCCTGCGAGCGCCGCTTCCAGGCCAGCTTTAAGCCCACCCCAATCGGCCAAGCGCGTATGCGGAATGGCCTTGATGACGGGCAGGGGCATCCGCCGTACGTAATCCCAATCTTCGCTCCCATGCAGCTGGATCCAAAGAATTCCGGTTGCTTTCGCGACGGAAATCACATGATCGACAGGCGCGTCCACGAAAACGCCCACCGGCTGGGAACGCGCCAGAGCCCGGACCATGGGCGCGGCGGCCTCCGGCGTTACATAGCGGGCGCTGCCGGGGTGGAAATTGAATCCGATCCAATCCACGCCCAGGGCATCCAAGGCGGCAGCCTCGCCGGGTTCGCGAACGCCGCAAATTTTTACTCGAACAGGGTCGGTTTCGGAGTGCATAAGCCGTTTGCCAAACTAACGAATTAATGGATTTTTTCCTAACTTTCCCCTAGGTTAGGGCTCCTATGGGGCATTTCGGGGGAATTCCGGCTATGAGCGAAATGAAGAAGATTGCGGCCCTGGAAGGCGTGGTTTTCAACTACCCCGCGGGGAACAACGCCTTAGACAAAATCACCATGGATTTGCGCCAAGGCGAAATCATCGGCTTGGTGGGGGCGAACGGCGCGGGGAAAACCTCGCTCATGAAGATCCTCGCCGGCTACATGGATAAGACCGACGGTAGCATCCTGTACAACGGCCGGCCCATCGAGGATTTCTCCAACAAGCGCCTGCACGAATACGTGAACCTGGTGGAACAGAATCCCGAAAGCCAATTGGTGGGCCCCACGGTCGAGGACGAACTGGCCCGCGCCTGCCGCTTGATGGGCTACGAGGGCCGCGTCATCCGCGAGAAGGTGGACTTCGTCCTCAAGCTGGTGCGCATGAAGCAAGCCAAGGAATGGTACTTGGACGAGATGTCCGCCGGCGAACGCCGCCGCATCGCCCTCGCGCTGGCCCTCATCGCCGATCCGTCCATCCTGCTTTTGGACGAGCCGCTTTCCGATCTGGATTTCGTGGGGGTGAGGGATGCCATCGCCACCCTGAAGGAACTCAAAGGTCGGGGTCTGTGCGTGGTGGTTTCTTCCCATCGCCTGGAGGATATCCTGGAGCTGACCGATCGCGTGGCGGTTCTGGGAGAAGGCCGGCTGCTCATGATCGACGAGCCGCAGAAGGTATTGACCAACGAAGAGATCCTCAAGCTCGCCGCCTTGACCTTGCCGGCCTTGCCGCGCCTGTTCCTGCGCCTGAAGGCCGAAGGCATCCTCGCCTCCGATAAGCTGCCCTTGAACATGGACGAAGCCGTGGCCCGCATCAGGGAAGCGGTGGACCTCCGCCTGGAAGCTTCCCAGGGCTTCGCGCCCGGTAATGAATTGGATAAGACCCAGGTGTTGCCGGCGAAGATCGTCGCCGCTGCCGCCGCGACTCCGGCCCAAGCGCCGATGGCAGAAGCGCCCGCTTCCTCAGAAGCGCCCGCTTCCTTGGAAGCGTCGGCTTCGGAATCCGCATCGGACCCCTCGGTTTCCGGCGGCCAGCCGCAGGCTCAGGATTCGGCGAATCCCATTACCTCCAAACTCGCCATTTGACCCTTTCCATTTGACCAGAGCCCGGCGCGCCGGGCATATGGGATCGCAACTCCACCGGGGCCCGCATGGAATCGCTATACCTCATCGACGTGATGGCGCTGGCCTACCGGTCCTTCTTCGCCTTCATCAACAATCCGCTTAAGAAGGGCTCCCAGGAAACCTCCGCCCTATTCGGCTTCGCATCGCATAGCTTGCGCCTCATCGCCGAATGCAAGCCGACCTATCTGGCCTACGTCCGCGATCTTCCCAAGCCCACCTTCCGTCACGAGCTTTACAAGGAATACAAGGCGCATCGCAAGCCCATGCCCGATTCGCTCATCAGCCAGTTGCCCCTGATCGACGACTTCGTGGCGAAAAGCGGGCTCCGCACCGTGGCCCTGGCCGGCTACGAGGCCGATGATTTGATGGCCGCCTTGGCCTGCACCGCGCGCGAGCGCGGCATCAAGACCTATATCGTCACCCGCGATAAGGACATGATGCAATTGGTGGACGATCGCGTGTTCCTCTTCGAGCTGGGCAAGGCCAAGCAGGATTCCATGATCGTCGGCGCCGAGCAGGTGAAGGAAAAGATGGGCGTGCCGCCCGAACGGATCGTGGATTACCTGTCGCTTATCGGCGACGCGTCGGACAACGTGCCGGGCGTGGCCAAGGTGGGCCCCAAGACCGCGGTGGAATTGCTGGAAACCTACGGCACCTTGGAGCGCATCTACGAGAACGTGGAGAACATCTCCAAGAAGGGCCTGCGCGAGAACTTGAAAGCGGGCCGCGAGAACGCGTTCCTCTCGAAGAAGCTGGTGACCCTGGATTGCGACGTGAAGTCGCCGGTGGCCTTGGAGGATCTTCGCTACCAAGGGGTGAACGCGGAAGCCACCACCGCTTACCTGATGGAATGGGAATTGAAATCGCTGGTCCGCTTGGTACCGGGCGGGGCGACCGCCGCAAAGTCCGCCACTGCCGGCCAAGCCGCCCTGGATCTGCCCAACCTCGCCACCGCTCCCGGCACCGCGCCCGCGGCCGCCATCGCGCAGGAAGTCGCCGAAGCCGCGGCCGATTATCCCGAGGAGCGGCCCGAGCCGGAGGCCCGCTATGAACTCGTCGATACGCCGGAAGCCCTGACGGCCCTGGCCAAGCGCCTGGAGGCCGCCGGCCGCATCGCGGTCGATACCGAGACCACCGATTTGGACAATAAGGTCGCCGCCTTGGTGGGTCTGTGCCTGTCCATCGAAGCCCATGCGGGCTATTACCTGCCCGTCGGCCACGTGGAAGGCCGCAACCTGCCCCTGGCCCTGGTGAAGGACGTTCTCGCTCCCATCTTCGCGGAGCCGACCAAGCTGCTGCTCTTCCATAATTCCAAGTACGACATGCCCATCCTGCGGCGGAACGGATTGCTGGCGGCCGATTTCGCCTGGCCGGGCACGCCCGAGCGCCGTCTGGCCGACACCTTGGTGGCCGCCCACCTAGCCAATCCCGGCGAGCGCAATCTATCCCTTGACGATCTCTCCCTGCGCCTGTTCGGCCACGAGATGATCCCCATTGAAGCGCTGATCGGCAAGGCCGCGCGCGGCCAAAAGCAGAAGAACTTTTCCGAGACCGCCATCGCCGACGCCTGCAAGTACGGGGCCGAGGACGCCGACATCACTTTCCGTCTGTGGGAGTATTACGAAAAGGAATTGCGCGAGAAGGGCCAGATCGATCTCTACTTCGACGAGGAGATGGCCCTTACCCCCGTGCTAGAGGCGATGGAGGGAAAGGGCATCACCCTGGACGTGGAGACCCTCAACGTGCTCTCGGGAAAGTTGGATACGGAGATCCACCGCCTCGAGAAGGAGATCCATGCGGCTGCGGGGGAGGAGTTCAACATCGGTTCGCCCCAGCAATTGCAGGTGATCCTTTTCGAGAAGCTGGGGCTCAAGTCGGGCAAGAAGACCAAGACCGGATTTTCGACCGATGCCGACGTGCTGGGCCGCCTGGAGGGCGAGCATCCGATCATCTCCATGCTGCTGGACCATCGCGAGTGCACCAAGCTGCAAAGCACCTACGTGGAGGCGCTGCCGCAGCTGGTGCATCCCAAGACCCATCGCGTGCACACCAATTATTCCCAGGTCATCGCCGCGACCGGACGCCTATCCAGCATCAATCCGAACCTGCAGAATATCCCCATCCGCACGGAACTGGGGCAGGCCGTCCGCAAGTGCTTCACCGCCTCCGCGCCCGGCCGTCTTTTGCTTTGCGCCGATTACTCCCAGATCGAGCTACGCCTCTTGGCCCATCTGTCTGGCGATCCCGCGCTTCGCGACGCCTACCAGCGGGGGTTGGACATCCACGCCCGCACCGCCGCCAGCCTTTACGGGGTTACGGAAGACAAGGTGACCGCGGACATGCGGCGTAACGCCAAGGTGGTGAACTTCGGGGTGCTTTACGGCATGGGCGCGCATCGCCTGGCCAACCAGCTCCGCATCCCCCGCGCCGAAGCCGCCCGCTTCATCGAGAATTACTTCGGCGCCTTTACCAAGGTGGATCAGTACATCACCGATACGGTGAACAAGGGCCGGCAATCGGGATACGTGGAAACCCTTTCGGGCCGCCGCCGCTACCTGCCCGATCTGCATTCCGAGAACCGCATGTTGCGTGAGAACGCCGAACGCATCGCGGCGAACACCCCCATCCAGGGCAGCGCCGCCGATCTCATCAAGCTGGCCATGATCCGGGTTCATAAGGACCTTTCCGATTCCGACCTCGACTGCGACATGCTGTTGCAAGTACATGATGAATTGGTCTTCGAAGTGGCTGAGAAGGACTTGGACGCCGCCTCCGCGCTTATCAAGCGGGACATGGAAGGCGCCATGCGGTTGGAAGTGCCCCTGGTGGTGAGCTTCGGCAGGGCGTTCAATTGGTTGGAAGCGCATAGCTAGCCCCCCAGGGGCACCATAACCGCTGGTCCTTGACCGGAGCGCTCCTCCGGGTTGCCTCTGTGATAAGGGTGCTGCCTTTCCAGGCAACCTGCTATTACTTACCTTCCGACCCGGACCCGATTCTTTCCGAACACTTCCGTTTTTCGAGGGTATTTTGCGCCTTTCGCGCTATTCCTTGCCTACGCGGGTCCTCCCATTGGCCCTGGCGCTGGCCGTTTTCCCTTTCCGGACCGCCTCGGCCGCCGAGGAAACCGGCGAAGCCTACGGGACCGGCCGCAATGCCGTGCTGGATCTGTACCAGGATTTCGTGTCCCCCGCCCGGGGCAGTCGCTGCGGCATGCATCCGTCCTGCTCGCAATACGCCAAGCTCGCCTTCGCCAGCCTCAATCCGGTGGATGCCTACCTGGCCACCATGGACCGCCTGATGCGATGCACCCAGGATGCCGGTACGTATCCGGCGCGTTATGTGGGCGGCCAGCGCCTGTCTTACGATCCCGTTTCCGCGCCCCCGGCCTTGGAGGAAGCCATCGTTCCGCCCGCTTCCCCGGCGGCCGCCTCGGCGCCCGCGGGCGAAGCCGCTCTCCCCGGCTGGCTGGAAGGCCTGGATTTCCCCTCGGACGCATTCGCCGTCTATGCCCGGGCCTACGCATCAGCGGCCGATCCGCAGGGCCGGGAGGCGGCGTTGCGGGGAATGTCCCGTTGCCTGCGCCACCGCGGCGACTACCGGGGGTTGGGACGCTTGCACCGGTTCGTGTTGGCCCACGAGCCGGGCTTGGCCTCGTTAGGAAAGGATCTTTACGCGGAGGAAGCGGCCGCCCTCTTCGATGCGGGCGAATATGAACGCTCCCTGTCCGTGCTACGCTTGCGCGCCTCCCGTCCCGAGGACCCGGACTTCGCGCGCGTACAATTGCTCCGCTGCCTGGACCTGGCCCGCCTACAGCGCATGCATGATCTCACCGCCGCCACAGCCCCGCTCTCGGGCCCCGATTACGGCAAGGCGGCTGAGGGCCTGCGCGCCCTTCCCGCGGCCGTCGACGCGTTGCCGCGTAAAAAGCCTGCCTTGGCCGGCATGCTGTCGGCGGTGATTCCGGGAGCGGGTTATGCCTATGCGGGTCGGCCCGGCGCCGGATTCGCGTCCTTCCTCATCAACGGCCTTTTCTTCTGGACCGTTTCCGAAGCCGTCCTCCATCGCAACTACGCCATCGCCGCCACGGCCGGGGCGTTGGGAGCCGGATGGTACGCGGGAGGGATCCGGGGAGCCTACCATTCGGCCCAGCAGGAAAACTACCGCGCCCGCCAGCAGGCGGCCGACGGCCCCGTGCAAACGGGCTACGATGCCTTCGAGCGCAATGAACCCACAAGGAGCGAATTATGAACCGGAAAAACCGCATCTTTTTCTTCCTCTCCCTGGCCTGCGCCGCCTTCTGCCATGCGGAAGGCGGAAACCCGGTCCCGGGAAAGGTGACCGTAACTCAAGTCGAGGCCGCCGACGGATCGGGACGGCATTTCGCCTTGGTCGACGCCGATGACAAAGCCATCAAAGCGAGCCTGCTCCAGGCGATGAGCAAGGAGTTTCCCGGGCAAGTGTACGTGGAAGCCGCGAAGGACGGGCCCCGGCAGGGACCGATCCTTTACGCGGAAAGCCATAGCGGATCCATGCAGCATTCCAAGGCCGGTCGCGATCTCGGGATTGGCGTGGCCATGTGCGCGGGAGCCTGCCTCTTCGTGCAGGCCGCGGGCGAGGATGCCGATAAGGTTCATGGGGATGGCTTGTTCGTCCAGGCGGGGAGCAAGGTGGTCACCGGCGGCGCCGCGGTGATTCCGTGCGCCTTGGGGGGCTTGGGCCTGGTTTTCCTCGGGCGTAGCGCCATCGAAGCGTTCCTCCCGGGGGAATCGGAGAGCCAATCCCCGAAAACCACCGAGACGATCCTGGCGGAAGGACGATTCCGGAAACTGGGAAGCTACGCTTTCGACGCGTCCCTCCCGGCGGAGGATCTGAAGTCGCAGGTCCTGCTCTACTGCGCCTCGACGATTTAGAATCCCTAACTTAAGGGGACAATTAGGCCGAAGGCCGTCCCGCCGAATCCTTGCTAGATTTTCCCGCTCGCCGCGGATGCCTTAGGGCCGCGGCAGCGAGGACGTTCCGTTTGGCCTGCATTCCCCATTCGCGTTCGCTTCGTCCGACCCCCGTGGAGGAGCCATGAGCCGATTGATTCTCGGGGTGACCGGGAATATCGCCAGCGGAAAATCCGAGACCGCGCGCCTTTTACAGCAGAAAGGTTGCGCCCTCGTCGATGCGGACGCCGTGGCCCATGAGCTATACGGCTACGATCGCGCCCTGGTGCAGCAAATCGCCGCGGAGTTCGGGCAAGACGTGGTATGGACCAACGGGAGCCTTAACCGCGGCAAGCTCGGCAGCCTGGTGTTCGGCCGCCCCGAAGCCATGGCCGCCCTGAACCGCATCGTCCATCCCGCCCTTATCGCGGCCATCCGGGAGCGCATGCGCTCCTCCATGCGCGTCATGAACCGGGTGGTGCTGGATGCCGCCCTCATCGTGGAGCTGGGCTTCGCTACCGAGGTGGATTACCTGGTGCTGGTTTCGGCCTCGGTCAAGGTGCGGCTCGCCCGCCTGATGGAGCGCAGCGGCCTCACCTCCGAGGAGGCCATGCGCCGCATCGACAGCCAAATCCCGGAAGAAGCCAAGCTGCAATACGCGGATTTCGTTATCAAGAACGAGACCACCAAGGAATACCTGCACGACCAGGTGGATGCCCTTTGGGAAGAGCTGATGGAACGCGAACGCGAGGAGAACGCTCCCTCGGAGCGCGATCCGGAGCAGCCGGAAGATCGTTAGAGACGGGCCGGCGGATTCGGCCCGGTTACCTTGATATCGTAACGGAGGAATCGTGGATAAGAAGATATGGATCCTGGGGATACTGGGCATTCTCGCCGGACTGGGCCTGGGTGTTTTCCGCACCATGAAAAACGGCGCGGTCGCCGCCAAAGCGGCCCAAGATCTGTTCCCGGCGGAGAAACTGAACGGCTACGTCCAAGGCACGCATATCGAGGTCCGCGGGGACGATAAAGGCGGCCGTCCCGTGATAGCCGTCGCGGTGACGCCATACGGGATAAAGCCGGATCAGGTTTCGCCCACCGGCTACGGGGCCCTCAAGGCCCTGCGCCGTTCCTTCCCGAAGGCCGATTGGATCTCCGTTTTCATCGCCGAGGATTCGGCCATGGCCGAGGCCAGCGAATGGGTGGGCGTGGCCGAAATGCGCGGGGGCAAGGTGACCGTAACCGGCGGGATACCCTCCGGCCGCGGGCTCGATTCCATTTCCCTACCGGGCGAAAAAGCGCATCGCCCGACCAAGGCTGATCTCAAAGCCGTCGCCGCCCTGTTCGATAGCACCAGCGGCCTTTCGGCCGAACGCTGGGACGAGTCCCAAGCCTTGCTCGGCGCGGGCTCGGGCCGGGTAGACAAATCCCGGTTCCTCACCCTGGATCTGCAAACCGCCTCCCTGCATGCCGCCGCCAAGTCCCTGGGCATGGATCCCAAGCAACTCCAGTCCCTGGCCCTCGGGGTAAACCGTTTCTATTGGTCCAAGGCCGGGGATCCCTTGTGAGCCTTGCGGCCGGCGCCTCCCGCGCGCCGGTTCCCGCGCGCCCCCCGCGCGGTCCTTTTCCCGCGGTCCGCGGGCCCCGGGAACTTTTCCGCGGATGCCATGTCTAAACCCGTTATGGGCATAATCCCATGACCTTGTCCCCGGGAAACGGGGAAAGCCTCGGGACGGGCGCGCCATCCGGCCCCGAGCCGGCCGAGGCGGAGGACAATGCATGGATCCGGGAATTCCAGGCGGGCCGCGAACTGGGTTTCAACCGCCTGGTACTCAAGCACAAAGATCGCGTTTACGGCCTATGCCTGCGCCTCCTGTCCGGCGACGACGCGGAGGCGGAGGACGCGGCCCAGGAGTCCTTCGTGCGCGGGTACCGCGGTTTGCGGGACTTCCGTATGGAAGCCAAGTTCTCGACCTGGATGTACCGGATCGCCGTGAACGTGTGCAAGAACAAGCTGGATTCGCGTTCCTGGCGGGAGTCGCGGCGGACCATCGCTATCGATTCGGACGAAGCCGGCGCGTCGACGGAAGCCTCTTCCCCGTCGCCCTCCCAGGTCCTGGACGCCAAGACCCGGCGGGTGCGCATCGAATCCGCCATCGCCCGCTTGCCGGACGATCAGCGGGAATTGGTGGTCTTGCGGGACGTGGAAGGCCGATCGTACGAGGAAATCGCCGCGGCGACCGGACTCAATCCCGGCACGCTGAAATCGCGTCTCAACCGCGGGCGGGGGCAGCTGCGCGAATGGCTCAAGGATATGCTATTGCCTTTGCTGCTTTTGGCGGCTGCCTGGATTGCGAAGAACCATGGATAAGCACCTCGACGTCGAAGCCTTAAGCGATTACGCGGAAGGCCTGTTGGACGGGCCCCGCCGCGCGGCCGCGGACGCGCACCTCGCGGGCTGCGCCGATTGCCGCCGCGGCCTTGCCGCCGCCCAGGCTTATTTCCGCGAGCTCGGAGGGCTCGAACCCGTGCCTGCGCCGGCCGATTTCCTGGCCAAGGTGCGCGCCCGCCTGCCGCAAAGCGCTTCCCCATGGAGACGCCTCTGGTCCGATCTTTCGGCGGCGATTCGGGTGGTTCCCACGCCCATCGCCGTCGGATTGATTTTGGGCGTTACGGCGATCACGGTTTACTTAAGGCATGGCGGGCCGGACCAAAACCGTTTGGTTCCGTTGTCCGCGACGAGTCGGGATGCCGCCCCCATGGCCGACCTTCCCAGGGCCCCTCAGGCCGCCCCGGCGCCGCTCCGTCCCCCCGCCCCCGTCGCTCGCAAAGTGCCGATGGACCTTTCCCGCCCGAACCAAACGCGCATCGGGGGAAGGAGAGAGCGATTTCCATCCGAGGAGGCCGCGCCGGCTCAGCCGCCGGCCTCGGAGCCAGCGCTTGTGGCCGCGCCCGGCCAAGGCGGCCAGGCCGCCAATGTTCCGGGAAATGTCCCCGCTCCGACCGAAGCGGCGGCTGACCGCATGCAGGCCGGGGCGGGGGAGGGAGTCGCGTCCACGCCTGAGCGCGGGAAAGCCACGTCCCCGCTTGCCGCCGCGAAAGCACAGCCGCGCCCCGCGGAAAAAAAGGCCGTTCGCGCCGATGACGAAGCCGCCGTTTCCCCTTTCGGATGTGCCTTGACCCTCAAATTTCCAGGGGATAGCGCCGCCATCCTTGCCGGGCTACGGTCCATGGGCATCCGCTACGAAGCCGGAAGCGGGGATCGGGGACTGCGCCAATACTTCCTGATCGTGCCCGCCCCCATGCTGCGCGGGCTGGTCCCGTACCTCTCGCGTTACGGGACCTTGATCCTGCAAGGCGAGCCCCCGGCCGCGCGGACCGACAGCATCGCCGTCCGCTTACGGCTTCGTCTTCCTGTCCCCTGATTGACCCCAAAATCCCCAATCATTCCTCGGCCCTCGGCTCTCTTTTCCGCCACCGGACCGGGGCAATATTTTTTTTCGCGATTCGTCGGGAACTTTTCCCGCGGGCTCCGGTCTTAAAGCCCGAACCCGCGGCCATCGCCGCCGGGGACCGCTCCGGGTCCCCGCAACGAGGAGAACGCCTATGAACCGACACGCCGCCTGCCTTTCACTAGCCGCCGTCCTGCTCTCCGCTTGCACCTTGAAGCGGGCCGAGCCCGAAGCCGTGAAAATCGTGCCACTGTCCTCGACTACGGCTTCCGATGCCGCTCCCGTTTCCGAAACCGTGGCCGCCGCGCCCGCCGGCGCCCTTAAGCTGAACGCCCCGCAACCCGCGGGAAAAAAGGCGGCCCTGGTTCCTCCCTCGGCGCTCTCCAATACGCGGATCGGGGGCAGGCGAGACTTTCCGGAAGGATCGGCTGACGCCTATAGCCTGCCGGTAATCCCGGCGGCCCCGGCGCCGCGAAGCCTGCAGGCCCCTTCCCGGAAGGAATACCGCGACGCCGAACGTTGCGCGCGCTGCTACCCCGAGCCTACCGTTCCCGCCGAAGCGTCTCCGACGCCGAACAGCGAAGAGTATGCCGCCATCTATGAGAACCCCTTCCTGGAATCGCGTAGCAATCCGTTATCCACGTTTTCCATCGACGTGGACGGAGCATCCTACTCCAACACGCGACGCTTCATCCAGGAAGGGCAGCTGCCGCCCGCCGACGCCGTGCGCATCGAGGAATTCGTGAACTATTTCGATTACGATTACCCGCAGCCCACCGGTTCCGATCCGTTCTCCATCTCCACCGAAATCGCCTCGACCCCCTGGAACGCATCGACCAAGTTGGTCCGCATCGGCCTGCAGGGGCGGCGCATGGAAGCCTCGCGTTTGCCGCCCAACAATTTGGTCTTCCTCATCGATGTTTCCGGCTCGATGAATACTCCCGAAAAGCTGCCGCTCCTCAAGGACGGCTTCCGCATGCTCATCGATCAACTCCGCCCCCAAGATAAGGTCTCCATCGTGGTCTATGCCGGGGCCGCCGGCATGGTGCTTCCTCCGACCCCGGGTTCGGACAAGGAGTCGATCCGCGAGGCCCTCGATCGCTTGGAGGCGGGCGGATCGACGGCGGGAGGCGCGGGCCTGCGCATGGCCTACCAGGCCGCCCAGAACGCGTTCATCCGCGGCGGGAACAATCGCGTGATCCTGGCGACGGACGGGGATTTCAACGTGGGCGTATCCAACGATGCCGACCTGATCCGGCTCATCGAATCGGAACGGGGCAAGGGCGTTTTCCTGTCGGTGCTAGGCTTCGGGACCGGCAATTACAAGGACGCGAAGATGGAGCAACTCGCCGACAAGGGCGACGGCAACTACTACTACGTCGACAACATCAACGAGGCCCGTAAGGTGTTGGTGGAAAAGCTGGCGGGAACGCTGTTCGCCATCGCCAAGGACGTGAAGCTGCAAGTCGAGTTCAATCCCGCCGCCGTGAGTTCTTATCGCTTGATCGGCTACGAGAACCGCGCCCTGGCGGCGGAGGATTTCAACGATGATCGCAAGGATGCCGGCGAGTTGGGGGCGGGCGCGAGCGTCACCGCCCTCTATGAAATCGTTCCCGCCGCCCCGGCCCGCCCCAAGGTCGATCCCCTCAAATACCAGGACAAAGGCGGATCCGGTTGGAATTGGGGATGGGGCAAGGCCCGCGACGCCGAGCTGCTGACGGTCAAGTTCCGTTACAAGCAACCCGGCGGCTCTACCAGCAAACTGATCAGCCGCAGCCTTAAAGGGAACGACGCGGCCTGGCAAGACGCTTCGGAGGACTTCCGTTTCGCGGCGGCGGCCGCCGGCTTCGGGCTGGTGCTGCGCGGATCCCGCTTCCGCGGGGACCTTGACTTCGATAAGGTGGCGGCCATGGCCAACGGCGCGCGCGGACGGGATACGCAAGGCCGCCGCGCGGAATTCGCGACCTTGGTGGACCAAGCCCGCGCCCTGGCCGGCAACGGCCGGGTGGGCTACCGCGGATACGGCGAATGAGGCCCGGCTTTCCATTGAGCTTCCCCGGGCCGTGAATTATATTTCCCCGTCCGGGTCGCTTAGCTCAGCTGGTTAGAGTACATCGTTCACATCGATGGGGTCGAAGGTTCAAATCCTTCAGCGACCACCACCCTTCTTCCTCCCCCGGGGGGAAGCATCCAGAACCCCTGCAACCGCGGGGGTTCTTTTTTTACCCCCCCACGCATTGATTCGATCATGGCCCGCCCACGTTGTTGCCCCCGCTAGAATTGTCGCCCACCCGGGTTACCCCTCCGGGAAGCGCCGTGACCGTCCTCACCCGATTCCTCCCTTCGCTTGTGATCGGAATCATGCATCTGGCTCACTTGGGAACTTAGCTTCCCTGTCACCATCAACCGGGAGGATCCCATGACCGCTACGACAGTTTCTGCCCCCGCCGCCGACCGCCGCCTGGCGGCCCTGGAAACGGTGGACTTGTTCTCCGTGCTTTCCGAGGAGGAATCGCGACGCTTGGCCGCGGCCCTGCTGGAGCGCTCCTACCCGGCCGGCTCCCCCATCGTGCATGCCGACGACCCGTCGGGCGGGCCTTTCTTCATCGTCGCGGAAGGGGAAGTGGCCGTGGTGCTGGAAACCGGCGAAGGCAAGGAGTCGGTGCTCGCGACCTTGCAACCAGGGGAGTTCTTCGGGGAGATGTCCCTGATCGACGAATCGCCGCGCGCGGCCACCGCCCGCGCCGTGCGTCCCTCGCGCTTGATGCTGCTGCGCCGGGAGGACTTCCGACGCGTGATGGCCGATTGCCCGCGCATTTGCCTGGCCCTCCTGATCGAGATGAACCGCCGCCTGCGCCAGAGCAACCGCCGCGTGGCGGGCTTATCCTACCGCTCCATGCGGTCCCGCGTGGCGGGGGCCTTGCTCACCTTGATGGATGAAAAAGGCCTGCGCCGGATGGACGAGGGCGGCATGCGCGTGGTGATCCGGGAAAGGCCCACCCAGAAGTACCTGGCCGAGATGGCGGGGACGACGCGGGAATCGGTCTCGCGCACCTTGGCCGCCTGGGAGCGGGAAGGCTTGCTCAAGCCCAAAGGCCGTGACTTGGTCATCCTCCAGGAGGAGGCCATCCGCTCGCAGCTCGGGTGAGGGGCGCCTCGGTGGGCGTGGGAAGCGGGTCATGGAAATGAAAGCGGCGCGCCAGGGGGGACCAGCGCGCCGCCGGGAGGGCGAAACCCGGGGGGAGGGTTTCCGCCGATTCAGGGCCCCGCAGGGGAACGGGGCGGCCCGGGTTCCCGGGTAAAGATCCCGCGGCCAGGCTATAATCTATCGCTTTCGCGGGACTGGTTTTGTCATGGGAAGGTAAGAGAAGGGTCCCGGGTTACCAATGACGCGGGCTTCCCGAAGGGGATCCCAGGGGCCAGGCCTCAATCGCAACGGAACTTGGTGCTGCCCGCGGGGATGTCTTCCGGGTAGTTGCCGGTGAAGCAGGCGGCGCAATAATTCTCCGGCCCACCCGGCGCCGTGCCCAAGAGGCCCTTGCTGCTCAGGTATTCCAGGCTATCGGCGCCCAGCAGCTTGCGGGTCTCTTCCTTGGTGAGGTTGCTGGCGATGAGCTCGGTCTTGGAGGGGAAGTCCATCCCGTAGAAGCAGGGGTTCACCACCGGCGGCGAGCTGATGCGGATGTGCACTTCCTTGGCTCCGGCGTCGCGCAGCATACGGGTCAGGAACTTGAGGGTCGTCCCGCGCACGATGGAATCGTCCACCAGAACCACCCGTTTGTTCTTGAGCACGCCGGCAATGGTGTTGAACTTCAGCTTCACCTTCTGCTCGCGCACGTTCTGCGAAGGATCGATGAAGGTACGGCCCACGTAGTGGTTCCGCAAGAGGCCGATGTCGAAAGGGATGCTCGCCTCCTGGGCGTAACCGATGGCGGCGGTGTTGCTCGAATCCGGGACGGAGATCACGACGTCGGCGGTAACGGGATGCTCCTTGGCCAGGGCCTTGCCGATCTTGCGGCGGATCTTGTCGCAGCTTTCCTCGAAGATGCGGGAATCCGGGCGCGCGAAGTAGACGAACTCGAAGACGCAGTGGGCCTTGTGCGGCTTGCTCGTGAACTGGGACGATTCCAGCCCGTTGTCGTTGATGCGGCACAATTCCCCGGGCTTGATGTCGCGCACGTAGCTGGCCCCGAGCAAATCGAGCGCGCAAGTCTCCGAAGCCACCACCCAGGTCTTGTCCAGGCGGCCCAGGCACAGGGGCCGGATGCCGAAGCCGTCGCGGGCGACGTAGATTTCGTCCTTGGTGAGGAACACCAGGCAGAACGATCCGGTGAGCTGGGCCAGCGTGTCGGAGATGGCCTCCATGAGGCTTACCTTCTGCGAGCGCGCGATGAGATGGAGGATGATCTCGGTATCCGAAGTGCTTTGGAAGATGCTGCCTTCTTCTTCCATCCGCTTGCGGATCTCCGGGGCGTTGACGATGTTCCCGTTATGCGCCACCGCCAACGGGCCGCGCTTGGTGGAGACCAGCATGGGCTGCGCGTTGTTGATGTTGGAATTGCCGGTGGTGGAATAGCGGACGTGGCCGATGGAGGCGACCCCCGTCATGGACTGGATTTCCTTTTCCTCGCGGTTGAGTTCGGTGACGAGCCCCATGCGCTTGAGGGCGTGGATCTTTTCGCCGTTGGAAGTGGCCACGCCGACGCTTTCCTGGCCGCGGTGCTGGAGCGAATACAGCCCCATCACCACCCGGCGGGTCACTTCCGGCCCGCCGAAAACGCCCATCACGCCGCATTCATCATTGATCCGTTCCAACTTAGGCCGCCTTTGTTCCCGGGCCGCTAAATATAGGTTCTGGGATCCCGGCCGCCGCCCGCAGCGCCCCGGAAGGCCAGACAAATTAAAAAACGGCCGGGTCCGGGCGAATCTCGTGGAAGGGAGCGATTGCCGCGCGTTATCATCCGGGGCGGAGCCGCCATGCCATTAACCCCAGAATCCCAAAGCGAATACGCCGGCCCCGGCCGCATCCTGGCCATTGGCGATTTGCACGGGAACCACGCCGGATTACGGCGTATCCTCCTGGATACCGGTCTTATCGACGGGAAGGACCGTTGGGTGGCGCGGGACGTCCATCTGGTGCTGATGGGGGACGTTCTGGGGCGGGGCGGCGAGCCTGGGAAGATCTTCGAGCTGATACGCCGCCTGGAAACGGAGGCTCCCGCCCTGGGGTCGCGCGTGCATCTGCTGCTGGGAAACCACGAGGCCTTGGCGCTCCTGGGGATCCTGCGTTACAACACCTTGGAAGAATTCCGCGATGTGGCCGCCGCGGATTGGGAAACCGACCGGCCCGGGTCGGAGTCCGCGGAATCCGGATCATCGGCCGTCGGCGAGGATCGAAGCGATCTGGACGCCAAATTCGGAAAGCGGCTCGACATGCTAGGGGCGCGCGAGTTCCAGATGGCGCTATCGCCGCGCGGGGGAATGGGCGCTTGGCTATTGGCGCATGCCAGCGCGGTCGCCCTCAACGGGCACCTATTCGTGCACGGCGGGCTTAACCGCGCCCATGGCCTTTTGCCCTTGCCGGAACTGAACGCCTTGGTTCGCGCCGCCATCGCCGCCGCCGCGGAGCGTCCTGACGGCGGCGCGCCTCTCCGCGGGGACGGCCCGCAATGGAACCGGGAATACATCCTGCATCCCGGCCCGGAGCGCGAGGAGGAATTGCAGGAGGTACTCGATTACCACGGCTGCCAACGCATGGTAGTGGGGCATACGCCCACGGCCTGCATCGTCCCGAAGCAAGCGGGGCGCATCCTGCCTTTGTACCACGGCAGCATGTATTGCATCGACACCGGCATCGGACGGGCCTTCGGCGGGCACTTGAGCGCCTTGAGCCTGGAAGACGATCGGCGGCCGAAAGCCCTTTACTTCGCCTGAACGACGGGACGCCCGCAAGGGTCCCGGAAACCGGAGGCCTGGAGACATTTCCGGGTAGGCCGATTATATTTGGGTCCGGTCCGCCTATCGGCGGCCGTCCGGAGCCCCATGGTCGCGCCCAACGAATTCGACGAAAATCCTCCCCAACAGCAGATCAACATCGAGCTGTCCGAAGCCGCGGCCGAGGGCATCTATTCCAACCTGGTGCTCGTCTCGCATTCGCCTTCCGAGTTCGTAATCGATTTCGCGCGCCTGTTGCCGGGGCCGCCCAAGGGCAAGGTGCATAGCCGCATCATCATGACGCCCATGCACGCGAAGTCCCTCATCGCTACCCTGCAGGAAAACCTGGCGCGGTACGAGCGCGCCTTCGGGCCCATCATGCCGCCCGCAGGGCCCGGCCCCCGCCCGCCCGGCGAGTTCGATCTATAATCCATCCGGTAATCTCTTCGGCGCGGGAAGCCCATGAAAATCGTTTGCCTGGACATGGAAGGGGTTCTCACCCCCGAGATTTGGATCCACGTTGCCAAGCGCAGCGGCATCAAGGAGCTCAACCTCACCACGCGCGACGTGAAGGATTACCGGGAGCTGATGGACAGGCGCGTCGAGATCTGCGCGCGTCACGGTGTGACCTTGGAGATGATCCAGGGCCATATCGCCGAACTATCCCTCTTCGAGGGCGCCCGCGAATTCACGGACTGGATCCGTGAACGCTACCAGCTCATCATCCTGTCCGATACCTTCGCGGAATTCGCCGACCACTTCATGAAGCTGCTGGGCCGGCCCAGCTTGTTCTGCCACAACATCGACTATGACGATGCGAGCGGTAAGCTGCGGTATACCCTCCGGCAGGAGAATGCCAAGGCCTCCGCCGTGCGCGCCATGAAGGGTTTGAATTTCCGGGTGCTGGCGGCGGGCGATTCCTACAACGACATCCACATGCTGCGCGAGGCCGATACCGCGACCTTCTTCCGCGCCCCGGCCAATATCAAGGACGAATTCCCCCAGTACGGAAACTTGCAGAGCTACGGGGAATTGAAACAGTTCATCGCGCAAAACCTGTGAAGAAGGGTATAGGCGGCGCTACGCGCCGGTGGGTCGATTGCAGGCCAGTCTCTGTACCCTGAACCCTATACCCTGAACCCTTATCCTATCCGCTCTTCCATCCACTCCCGGATGTCCCCGACTTCCTCCGGCAGCATGGTATGCTCCTTCGGGTACGATTTGAAATCGAGCCGGAGGCCTTGCGCCTTCAGGAATGCGCATTGCGTCTGGGTGACGCGGTAAGGCAGCAAGGGATCCCGTAACCCGTGGGTTACCAGGAAGGACTGCTCCCGCGCGACAGGCGAGAAGGCGTCGGGATACTCTTCCTGGAAGGCGAGCCATCCGGATACGCCCACGATTCCGCCCAAGCGTTTCCCGTAACGCAGTCCGGCGTCCAAGGCCATCAGGCAGCCCTGGCTGAAGCCGAACAGGAAGGTATCGGCGGCGGCGATGCCCTGGGACTCGAGTTCTCCCAATAGCCCTTGGATAAGGCCACGCGAACGCTTGATGCCGGCGATGGCAGGGCCCATGTCGGCGCCGCCTCCGGTGAAATCGAACCAGCTGTAGCCCCCGAAATAGTCGTCCGGGGCGTTCACGAGCAGGTAAGACAAGCCGTCCAGGCCCAGCGCGGAAGGCATCCAGGTGAATCCGTTCAGCGAATCGCCGAGGCCGTGGAAAACCACCATGACCCTCTCGCGCGGGCCCGGGGATTTGGCGGGCACGTATTTATGCGTGAAGAGGCTGGTCCTCAGTATGGCCCCCATCCGTTAACCTTGGGCCGCTTGCAGGCGCGCGATACGTTCCTCGAGCGGAGGATGGGTGGAGAGCAACGCGAACAGGCCGCCATGCCCGGAGATCTTCAGGGTGGCCAGGGCGGCGCCGCGGGGATCCTCGACCCGGCGCTCGTAGGCGCGCTGCAGGGCCTGCAAGGCCCCCATCATCCTGCCGCGGCCCGCCACGGCGGCTCCGCCGGCATCGGCGCGGAACTCGCGCTGCCGCGAGAACCATGCGACCACGAACATGCCCAGGAAGCTGAGTACGGTCTGGAGCAGCATCACCAGCATCCAATTGCCTCCGCTCGAGCGCTCCCCGTCGCGATCGCGACCGGAGATGGTGGCGGCGAGGATGCGCGAGAAAAAGATCACGAAGGCGTTGATCACCCCTTGCAGTAAGGTCATGGTCACCATATCCCCGTTCGCGATATGGGTGATCTCATGACCCAATACGCCTTCGATCTCGTCACTCTCCATGCGTTGCAGAAGCCCAGTGGAGACGGCCACCAGGGCCCGCCGCTTGGTAGGCCCGGTGGCGAAGGCGTTCAGTTCCGGGCTTTGATAAACTCCCACCTCGGGCAAGGCGGGCAGGCCCGCTTCGCGCGCCAGGCGATGGACCATTTCCACCAGGCCGGAAAATTCCCCGGGGTTCTCCGGATCGATCACCTGCACGCCCATGGCGAATTTGGCCATGATGCGGGATAGCCCCAAGGACAGGAAGGCGCCTCCGAACCCCCAAGCCAGGCAAGTGAGAAAGAAGCCGTCGTACCCGCCTCCCATGCCCGAGAGGTAGCGGCTGAGGCCGGTGAAATGCAGGATGACGGTGAGGGTCAGGACCACCAGGATGTTGGTGGCGATCAGTAAAAAGATGCGCTTGCTCATGATGATGGAATGCTCCTGTCGCCAACGAAAGTATTATTTTGCCCTGATCCGTACCATGCGCGCGCCCGCGATGGTTCCAGAATGGAACGAATCCCTTGATTTCGTAGGCACTCCGGTATTGAAAGCAAAACCGGAGCCAGGAGGATGAATGCACGCTCTCACCAATCCGCAAACCTGGATCAGCCTGTTGACGCTTACCCTTTTGGAGATCGTACTCGGCATCGATAACATCGTGTTCATCGCCATCCTGGCGGGAAAGCTGCCGGCCGCCCAGCAGCCCAATGCGCGCCGTTTGGGCCTGGCCGCCGCCTTGATCACCCGCTTGTTGTTGCTTGCCTCGTTGGCGTGGATCGTCAAGTTGACGCATCCGTTGTTCGCGATCGCGGGAAGGGAAATATCCGGGCGGGATCTGGTGCTCATCCTGGGCGGCCTTTTCCTGCTCTACAAGAGCACGACGGAAATCCATGAGAAGATGACGCACGAGGAGGATATCGCGGGCAAGGCCACGAAGCCGGGGCCCGGGAAAGGGGCCTTCGCGGGCGTCATCATCCAGATCATGTTCCTGGACATCATCTTTTCGCTGGACTCGGTGATCACGGCCGTAGGCATGGTAGACAATTTGTACGTAATGATGACCGCAGTCGTGCTCGCCGTGATCCTGATGCTCTTGGCCGTCAATGCCATTAGCCGCTTCGTGACCGAATACCCGACCATTAAAATGCTGGCTCTATCCTTCCTGATCCTGGTCGGGGTCGCGCTCATCGCCGAAGGCTTGGGAGTGCATATCCCGAAGGGATACATCTACTTCTCCATGTTCTTCTCCATGGCGGTGGAGAGCCTCAACATCCGTGCCTCCAAGACCCGGAAAAGAAGTCACTGAGCCCAGGGCAATCGCTTTATCGCTCGGGATTCCCGGTCGAAGACACGGTTCGGACTTTACCGATTCCTCCGGAGAGTTACCTTTCCGTCCGTGTCAAAGTTACCAATACCTCCCTGCCGGTATTCCTTACGTTCTGAATCAGGGAAGGGTCCAGGCCGAATCGGCGGGTGCACGGCCCGGAACGGGATTAGGATGATCTTGAGCATGGCCGGACCTGGACTAAAGACCCGAACTTCGCCGCCAGTTCGCTTTGCCTTGGCGGCCCTGGCTTTTTCCGCCCTGCTTTGCCTATCCGCCTGCAAAGTCCCCGAGCAGCGCCAGGCCTTCTACCCCAACGGCTTCCTCAAAGAGCGGTATTGGGTCTATCAGGAAGGCGGGCGCGAGGTGATGAACGGACTCTATACCGGGTATTTCCCCAACGGGGAGCCTCAAGTGGAGATCCTCTACCGGGACGGTTCCGAAGTCACCAAGACCTACTTCTCCGAGCAAGGCGCCGTGGTGGGTACGGTCGACCTCGCCTCCCTACGCGAACCATAGCGAAGATTCATCATGGGTAGCTTAGCGGTTACCCGATCGCCTGAGTGCCTTCGCTTTGACGCGGCCTTCCGTTTTCGAGGCACGGTACGCCGACGCCGCGACGCGCATGGTTTTGGAGACGGAAACCATATATCGGTGTAGAACCAGCGCAAGTAAAAAGGACACGAAGCCGGAATGTGGCGGGTGCTTTTTGAGGGCGCGGCAAGCGTCTTCGCGAGCGCGCGCCGAACCGCGATTTTAAAAGGTAAAATCATGGTAAATTGTGCCGCGCGACCCTGTGGGTTTGCAACGCGATTTCGCTTACTTTGACTCATTAATATCATGCGCGATTCGGGGAGGCTTACGAGGGGTAGCCTACAGGTTGCGGGGGCTGGGATCGCATTCCAGGCCCCGGATTCCCGCGACGACGCATCGGCTGAGCGACTCTTCCGGTTCACAGACTGGCCGGACTCACCACAAGCACGCAAGCGAGCAGGGACTACGACATTGAGCAACAAGTTCGAGAACGGCAAAGGGGCTTCCATGGGCGGCTTCGCGACCCGTTGGGATGAGCAGTGGGTGCGCCAGTACGGCCACCTGGTGCGATACCGTCTGAAGTACAACGATTCTTGGCCATCAACCCTAGAGGAATTCCCCAAGGGCAATCGGCTGGGGCAATGGGCGCATCGCCAGCGCGATCTGCATGGCCGCAGTAAGCTCGAAACCAACCGGGTGAAGCTGCTGAACAAATTGGATTTCCCTTGGGAAAAGCCGGATGAGCGGGAGTCCCACTGGACGCGCCAATTCCAGTACTTGAAGGATTACCGCAAGGCCCATCCCGGCGAGTGGCCTTTCGCCCGCGAGGAATTCCCCAAAGGCAATCGCCTGGGCCTATGGGTATGGCGGCAGCGCCAGAACCACGCCCGCAAGAAGCTCGGGAAGGATCGCCAGCAAATCCTCCTCAAGATGGGGTTCCCGCTGGTGTTGCCCGACAGTTGGGAAAGCCATTTCCAGACCTTGAAGGAGTATCGCGCCAAGCATCCGGGGCGTTGGCCCAAGGCCCGCGAAGAGTTCCCCGCCGGTAATCGGCTGGGGCTATGGTGCCATCTGCAACGCTGCGCCTACAAGGCCGACAAGCTGGACCCGGATCGCGCGTCCAAGTTGAACCGCATCGGTTTCCAGTGGAGCGTGAAAAACCTCGGTTGGATGCGTTACTACGAGATGCTGAGGGATTACAAGAAGCGGAATCCCGCCAAGTGGCCGACCCTGGAGGCCGCCGCGCTCGAGGACAAGAAGCTCATTTCCTGGTGCAGCGCGCAGCGCCACAAGCGTAAGCTGAAGAAGCTCGATAAGGAAAAAATCGATCTGCTCAACAAGCTCGGCTTCCGCTGGTAGGGTGGATCCGCATGACGACCAGCAATCGTTGTGTATTCCATTTCCAGCCAGGGATTTTCAGAATCCCGCTTCCAAACTGAATTGCTGCCCCCCGGCCAGGGGGGCATCCTCCTCAAGGCCGAACTCGAAGGCGTAGTCGAGGGACAGGCGCATCTTTAGCCCCGCTTCCTTGAGCCCGTCCGTGTCCAGCCCGAAGCCTACGGAAATGGCGCGGACCGTTTCGCGCCCGAAGGTTTCGTGCAACCCGCCGCGCAAGGCCAGCACGTCCCATAACGTCTCCTCGCCACCCACCCGCAAATGATCCGCCTGATCGGCCCAGATCCCCTTCTGCCCGTCGAGGAGGAATATCAGGCCGTGATCGGCCCGGTAGGCTGCGCCGACCTTCCATTCGACCGGCAAGATCTCGCCGTAAGATCGATCGGTGAAGGTGTTCTGGTGACGCAGGAATCCGAATGCGTCGCGTACGGAAAGGGCGGCCGTGATGCGTTCGCTCAAGGGCGCCTGCACGCCGAAATCCCATCCCATCCCGTAACTGTGCCCGGTGGAGCGATCCTGCCCGGTTCCGTCCATGCCGGCTTGGGCCAGGTAGAGCTTGGCCTGGGCTCCGGCCTTCACGCCATCCCACGCCGGCCAGAGCATCCCGAGATCGCAGGCCAGGGTCCCGAACACCGTGGTTTCGTTCGCGAGGCCGTCGCCTTCGTATTGCGCGCCTAGCCCCTGGTGCCAGCCTCGGAACAACGGGCCCGCGTAAGCGACGAAGAAGGAAGGCGTCCCGTCGGGCAGGCTCCGCTTGGCCATGACCACGTTTTCCCGCTGGGCCTGGGCCACGCCGGCCGGGTTCATGAGGAGGGAGATCCCGTCCGCGACGGCCGCCACCCCCGCGCCGCCCATGGCGGCGAAGCGCGCGCCGAGGGCGGGGGAAGCGAAGAACCCGCGTAAGTAGGAAGACGGGCCGGAAGCCGATGCCAAATCGCCCGCGGGCCGGGACGAATTGTCGTCGGCGCCCAGGAGTTGGCCTTGCGCATACGCCAAAGCCGCGCCGGCCGCGACCAGGCCGGCGCCGGTCCAACCGGTGCGGGCGCGATGGTCGAGGGAATCCTTGGGGTTGAGCCAAGGGATGGAGCGCCACGGGCCCGTGGCGAAGAGCGCGCCTTCGATGCTTGGGCCTTCGCGAACTGAAAGGCGATCGGTATCGCGAGCGGAGTCGCGATCGTAATCAGGGTTCCGATCGGGATCAGAGTTCCGATCGGGATCGGCCAGGCGCAGTCCCGCTTCCCGCGCGAAAGGGATAAGGCCGCCGGGCACGGCTTCGGACCAAACTTGCAAGGCGCGGCGGATGACTCCGCCCTGGGCCTGGGCCAGCACCAGCCGCAGGACCCATTGCGAGTCGCGCAAGGCGAGATGGGACGAGAGCACGAGCGGCACGGGGGCGGAGGCCGCGGCCCGGGCCACGCAGCGCGCCTCGAAGCAGGCGGAGGGAAGGCTTCCGCCGGGCCAGGCTTGCGAGGCCGCCTCTTGGGTGAGGATGCGAAAACGGCCGGACTCGGCCAGACCCAGGCGCAGGCCCGCGGCGGCTTGGGCCAGGGCGCCGGTATCGAGCCCGGTTACGGCCATCGGAAGCATGATAAGGCCGGGAGCGGTTCCGGAATCGGCAAATGGTCCGTCGGCGGGGCGGGCTTGTGGATGGGGCGCGACCTTGCGTGCGGAGACCGCGCTGTCGGCGACGGAGTCGAAGGCGTCGAAGCTTCCGATGTCTGCGCTATCGGACGGCGCGGCCGGGCCTGGCGCTTGGGCCGGGGTCGGGGTCGGGGTACGGGCGGGGGGCGCGGTTTGAGCCGGGGCCGGACGAGGATCGTCCCAAGCCGCCAGTCGCGGGTCTTCCGCCGCCGACCACCGGGCTTCCGGTTGGGCGAAAGTGAGGGTCGCGAATACGGAGCAAGCGGCAACGGCCGCGCCGGCCCGGATCGAAATGCCGCTTATCCGGTTCACCGGTACACCACCACCGGCTTCAAGGTGTAACGGGTGCGCGTGGATCCCGTCGCGTTCACGGCGACTTCCAGCAGGTACCGGCCATTGCGCGCCCAGCGTCCGCCGTCGGCCTTGCCGTCCCAGTAGAAATCCACCGGCCCCTTGGGAACGGTCTTATGATCGACCAGGATCCGCAGCAGTTCCCCGTCCAAGGTGTAGATCTTCAGCGTCAGGGTAACCTCGGAGCTACGATCCGATTCGGGTTCCACGCGGATGCGGGCCCCGTATTGGGTGTTCCCATCCCGGGAGGCCAGGACCAGCGGGCTGAACGGATTCGGGGTGATGCTCACCTGGCCCGCCGTGAGCGGCCGCGAAGCGCCCAGCAGGCCGTAATAGCTGCCGTCCAGATCGGCGATGTCGGCGGAGAGGACGGCTTCCCCGAAGCTATTGGTGTCGTCGACGGCGGAATCGGCCAAGGCCATCCAATCCAGCTTCAGGGCATAGAAGCGCTTGAGCGTATGCGACCGGCCCCCGGTGGGGATCCCGATGGAGATGCGCGGCTTCTTGGCGAAGGCGGCTCCCAACGGGTTGGCGATTTCCCACAGCGGCCCGTCGATGGCGTAGTCGCGCCCGCTGGAGAAGGATTTGGCCACGCTCCGCCGGAACAATCGCAAGGTCGCTTGGGGCTTATCGGCGAAGGCGGAATCGGGTACGCGCAGTTCGAAGCGTTTGTCGTGGAAGAAGAGGCGGGCGCTATCGCCGGCGCGCAGCGTTTGGCCCACGTTCAGGCCGCGCGTAGCCGAGTCGCGTTCGGCGCCCAACTCGGTTGCCGCCTCCGATCCGTCGGGATTGGACTGGCGCGCGATCACCCGCAAGGGCCCGATGAAACGGGGGTCGAGGGCGACGCGCATCTCGGACACGGTTCCGGCTTCGGGAGGATCGAGGCTGAAGGCGGGATCGGCCGCCAACTCGACGGCAGGCGTCAGGGTGGTATCGAAGCCGGTGACGAACAGGCCGAAAGGCGCCGGCGCATTGATGGCCTGGGTTTGGCCCAGGCTGGAAGACAGGACGAGTTTGTTGGCCTGCGCGTCCACCACCTTCGCCGGCAGGCTCAGGCTCTGTTCTACTCCGTCCAGGGTAACGCTCACGCGCAAGGAATCCCAAACCGCCGCCGCGGCGCGAAGGGACCCGCCCCGTTTGGCGGCCGCCCGGATGGGCGTGCCCGCGGTGGGCGCGGCGGTCTGGTAGGTCAAGGTGCGCTTAGAACGCTTATCGAGCTTCATGGACAAGGCGGAGTCGGCTTCCCAATGGATCTCCGCTTTGGCATCGACCAGGGAATCGAGGCGGCGGCCGGCGGCATCGTAGGCATGCAGGTAGAGATGGCCTTTGGTCCGCGCGGGAAGGCGGAGGCTGTCGCCGGAGGACAGTTTGAGGAAAGCCAGTTCGCGGGAAGGCTCGACATCGGCCTGGAAGCGCCGCGCGGCGTCCTGGTTGGAATAGAGAAGCCCGCCCGACTTGATGCGGAACCAATAGGTGAGCCTTCCCCCCTGGGGTGCGGGGCGGAATTTGAAGAAACGCGGTCCCGCGGGCCCGAACAATTGCGCCGATGGAACGCGGAAGGTATCGGCGGGGGCGCCGTAGCCATAGATGATTTGCACCGAGTCCAGGCGGGCTTGGGCTTGCAACGCCACCTCGACTTGGCCGTCGTTGAACGCGAGCGGAGCGGGGTGATGCGCGAAGGGAAAGGCCAGGTTGACGATGGTATCGGCGGCGCCGGACGCGGCCAGGGAGAAGGCGTAACGGGAAAGCGGGATCAAATCGCCGCTGTCGGGAACGGCATCCAAGGTATAGGTGCCGCCCGCCGCGGGCCCGAACTTCGCGCCGGCGGCCACTTGGGTCGCTTGCGGGGTGATCAGCCGAACGCTTCCCTTCACCGCCTGTCCACCGGCCGCGAAGGCGAAGGTCAAGGTCTTGGTGGCCTTCTTGAGGGTCAGATCCTGGCCGGTCTTCCAAAGGCCGTCCTTGATGATTACCGTGGGCTCGGCGTCGGGGCCGTAACCCCTGATGCCGCAGGCGAGGCGATAGGTTCCGTCCGGGACGCCGTCGAGGGAATAGGCCATGGCGCCCGCTTCCCCGGGGACAGGGGCCGATTGCGGGACGGCCGTAGCCGCTACGGCCAAGGTAGCGGCATCGAGCAGGGAGATCGTCACCGCGGCGGGATCCAGGACCGTATCCGGGGTAACGTGCAGGGTACCTTGGACGGAAGCGAAGCCCCGCAGGGAAAGGTCCGCGGCGTAGGTGGAACGCTGGGCGGCCACCCGCAGGACGGCCGAATCCGGGAGGCCCTTCCCGGCCTTGCTGGCGCGTACCAGGTATACCCCGGTATCCGCCGAGAAGGAGAATTCGCCGCGCAGATCGGCATCGGCCCTTTGCTCCCCGCCGCGGACGCGGTCGACAAGCTCGACCGAGGCCCCGGGCAAAGGCGCGGACTGCGGCGCGCCGGCGGTCGGCCAGGTGAGCAACGATACCCGGCCTTTCACGAGCGAAGCGCCCGACGTGAGGGCGAAGGCCAGGGACGCGGCATCGGTGAGCTGCACCGCCTTGGTATCGGAGGCGAAGCCGGCGCGGGAGGCGGTGACGGAGTAGGCGCCGGGCGACAGGAAAGCGGAAAAGCTTCCCTTGTCGTCGCTACGCAAGGCGCGGACGACGGCGCCGGCCGCGGTCTTCACCGTCACGTCGCAACCGGACATGGGCGCGCCCTTGTCGTTGGAAACCGTACCGGTCAAGGCGGACTGCGCTTGGGTAAGGACGAGTTTCCCCAGATCCAAGTCCTTGCCCGCGGCCACGGTCACCAGGGTATCTGGCCGGGACTGGTAATCGGGCTTGGCGATGGAAATGGCATAGGTCCCCGGGGATAAGCCCAGCAGGAAAAAGCCCTGCGCATCGGACTGGGCGATGATCGTGCGGCCGCCGCCGGTGGCGGTGGCCGCGGCATTGGGAAGGTCGGAGCCGGCCTTGTCGGATAGGCGTCCCGTGACGCGGCAATCGGCCGGCGCCAGGGAAATGGCCAGGGAAATGGGCGCGCTGGTTCCCAGGTTCACCGTCCGCGTTTGCGACAGGAACCCGTCCTTGGCGAAGGTGAGCGTGTATCCGCCCACCGCCATGTCCTTATCGGCAAAACCATCATTCGTGGTGAAGAGCGGAAGCGGATCCGCGCCGCCGTCCACGGGCGCGATGGCCACGCGCACGTCGGCCAACGGTTGGCCGCCGGCGGCGGAGGTGACCTTGACCGAGAGGGTCTGAACGTCATTGCGGTACTGGAAGGAAGAAGTGTCGCCCACCGTCCCCGCCCCCGCATCCGAAATGGCGAACACCTTCCAGACGTAACGCCGGGTAAGCAAAACGCGACGGCCATCGAGCCGGGCCGTGGTGTCGGTGACCTCGGTGCGCCAGATGGGGATGAGTACGTCCACGCCGGCCTGCGCTTCCAGGGAGTAAACGAAAAGCTGGTAGGTGTTGGCCGCGCCGCCTCCCGACGCGGCTTGCGCCCGCGTCCATTTGAAATCCACCACGCTATCCTGGGGCACGGCCAGGATTTTCCCTTCCGCCGGCGCCAGGTTCTTGGGCGGCGTCAAGGCAGGCCCAGGAGGCTGCACCGTGAAAAGTTTCAGCGCCTGCGCCTTGGACGAGGAAGCGAGCGCGCTACGGCCGTCGTAGTTATCCAGGATGACGAGGTTGTAGGGAACGCCCGGGGAAAGGGGCGGGGCCGGTACCTGGGAGAAATTCCCGGAAGGATCGGGGGTGCCGTAGGCGATGGAGGACTGGGTCGTGATCGCCTGCCAGATGATGCTGGCCCCCGAAACCGTTCCTTTGTTGGCATCGATATCGATGGCCTGATCGGAAAGCAGCAGATGGTAGGCCGGCACGCCCGGCACCGGGGTCCATGCGATGTCGGGGCTGGACGACGTTTCCTGCGCCTTGGGCGATAGGAAGGTCGGGGCCTGGCGGGTGGCCACCCACAGCGGCGCTTCGGGCGTGGTCTTGCCATCGGTGCAATAGCCGATCACGTAGTGGAAGCCCAGGCCCAGCTGCGGCCCGGTCTTACCCGAATCGACGTCTTGCGGTTTGAAAACGAAGATCCATCCCGTCGAGTCCGGAGTGCGCGACTTGATCGCGCGGATCTTGCCGGGATGCGTTTCGATGCGGGTTCCGGCGGGAACGGGGCTATGGTATAAACCACAGCTATCCGGCGCGCGCGCCGGAGGAATGGCGGACACGACGATGCGCACGCTGGAATCGGAGAAAACCTCGGCGCGCGGGAAGTCGGAGAAGAGCAGGGTCCCGGGCGAGGACGGGGTTTGCGACCATGCGGGGCGGGCGAGGCAGAACGCCGCCAATCCCGCCATCGCCAAGGCCGGGCCGATCCGGGCTTCAGAACGCATAGGCGATCCCCGAACGCACGGCGGGCAGCGGCGAGATGAAAAAATCGACCCGGAAAACCAATGGATTGCCCCAGGTGAATCCGAAGTCCAGGATGGGTACGATGGGATCGCCGTCCCATTCCAGCGGCGAGGCCCCGGATAGCAGATGGCCTTGCTTGCGATAGCTGACGTTGAGGCTATGCGCCCCGAGATCGCCGTGGAACCATCCGAATCGGCCGCTCAGGCAGATGACTTGATCGGGGAAAAGATCGAGATCGACGAAACCTTCCGTGTCAACCGCTTCGGCGCCCACCGCCCCGCTGTCGGCCGCCGCTTCGGACTTCCCGGACGATTCGTTGTGGATGGAGACATGGCCGAACACCTTGGTGTAGCTGAGGGCCAGCTTACCCGGCCATAAATCGACCGTGAGCGTATGCGATTGCGGCAGGGTGAGGATCAGGCGGTCGTCGATATGCAGGTTGCGTTTCGCGGTTTCGCCATCCAGCAGGCGCCGCAAGTTATCCGTGGTCAGGAAGGAATCGGGCGCGGTGAAACGCGGCTCGAAGGTATCCGGATCGATGAAGAAGGGGACGCTGTAGGCCAAGTCCAGATGGCCCCGGGCCGACATGCGCACTCCCATGCGCGAGACGAGGGACACCGGCCCGATGCGGATGGCCAGGTCCGGGCTCCAGGCATCGCCTTCGTACTGCCCTTGGGCGGTGCCGTACACCTTGTCATCGGGATACTCCACCTGGAAGGATGCGTTCCCCGCGTCCCCGCCCACCGCGATGCGTCCGGAAAGGTCGGGGCGCAAATCGCCCGCGGTATGCGCCAGGAAGGTGTGCTTATGGATCTGGAATCCCAAGGCCACGTAAGGCGTGGGCTGGAAGGCGTATCCGAAAGTCAGCGACCGCCACTCCATGTCGAAGGCGAGCGGCATATGGATGGCTCCGCGCAATAAGATGGACCCGGTATTCTCCAAGGTCGTGTCCAGATTGAAACGCGCGTCGCCCAAGGCCCCGTTCACCGATAGGCTGGCGTTCTCCCGCGCGGCGAAGAAAGCGATGCCCCCGAATACCGGAGCGGAGATGTCGACGTGGGCGTTCACGCGTTGGGATACCCGGGCGAAGAAATCGGGGATGACCACGGTGGAATCCGAGCTCGATCCCAGGAAGCGGTTGGCCTGCGCCGAGGCGCGGATCGGCAAATTGAAACTGGCGTTCGCCAGGCCCTCGTCGAAAGGCCGGGATAGGGGCGATGTCAGGAAATCGTAGGAGAAGGCGCCGGAAATCTCCGCATTGGATTTCCCGACCAGAAGCAAGGGCTGGGCCTGCGCTTGGAAAAGGAGCAGGGAGAGGGGGAATAGATGGCACGCGATGCGGGCGGAACGCACGGGCATAGTGTATCATGGCGCGGCGCTCCTCCGCACGTCCTCCGGCTGGGTCGGCCCGCGTCCCGGGGCTCAGACGGCTCCGGGCGCGGCTATTCGAGTGGATGGGTCGACGGCCGGGCAGGATTTCGGGCTTGGTCTTCAATCCCTTCGTAACGCGCACGCGGAAGCGATGAATGAAGTCACTGCGGGCGCTGCTGGGGTTCGCCTGCCCGGCCATGCCGGCGCCCTTCGCCGATTCGCCCCGGGCCGCGGTCCGCCCCGGCCTGTTCGCGCGGGGGAGAGCCGACGCTTTTTGGCGGGGGCAAGGTGATGTCTGGATTCGGAGGGGGAGAATGCGTGGGTCCTGGGGGCTCGCCGCGGTTGGGGGGATCGAAGGGTTGAAAGCCGCGCGGCGCCTGGGGTTGTGGCTATCTTGGGGTCGGGCGCATCGGGCGGAAGAGATTAGCGGTAGGCAATCGCGAAGAGGAGAGCGTATGGCGCAGGTTCTGGTTACGGGCGGAACGGGGTTCATCGCATGCCATTGCATGCTGCGATTGTTGGCCGATGGGCATTCGGTCCGGACCACGGTGCGTTCCCTCGCGCGTGAGAGCGACGTCCGCGCCATGTTGAAGGCCGGCGGCGCCGAGCCCGGGGACAAGCTGACCTTCGCGACGGCCGATCTCATGAAGGATGACGGTTGGGCGGCTGCGGCGGCCGGGTGCGAATACGTCCTCCACGTAGCTTCCCCGTTACCCATAGGCATCCCCAAGGACGAGAATGATTTGATCGGGCCCGCCCGCGCCGGCACTTTGCGGGCGCTCAAGGCCGCGCGGGACGCGGGGGCCAAGCGTGTGGTGCTGACGTCTTCCTTCGCGGCTATCGGATATGGGCATACGCCGCCCGGAAGGCCGTTCACGGAAAGCGATTGGACCAACCCCGAGGCGGCGGGCGTGAGCGCATATTCCAAGTCGAAAACCCTGGCTGAAAAGGCCGCGTGGGACTTCATGGCCAAGGAGGGCGGGGGTTTGGAATTGGCCGTCGTCAACCCGGTGGTGGTGCTCGGTCCGGTGCTGGGGCCCGATTATTCCACGTCCATCGAAATGATGAAGACCTTGATCCGCGGCGCCGTTCCAGGATGCCCGCGCTTATGGTTCGGCGTGGTGGATGTAAGGGACGTGGCGGATATGCATGTCCGCGCCATGACCCACCCCGCGGCCCGGGGCGAGCGCTTCTTGTGCGTGGCCGGCGATTTTCTGTCGGTGCGGGACATGGCCTTGATCCTCAAGGAACGCCTGGGGGAGGCCGCGCGTCGCGTACCCACCCGGGTGTTGCCGGATTGGCTGGTGCGGGTCGGATCGCTAATCAATCCGAAGGGCCGAGCTTACCTTCCCGAACTCGGCAAGCGCAAGAATGCGAGCGCGGCCAAGGCGCAGTCGTTATTGGGGTGGCAACCTCGGCCCATCCCCGAGACGATGGCGTCCACTTACGAAAGCTTGAAGCGATTCGGGCAAATCTAAAGACTCTTGAGGAGACGGGATTCAGGCGCCGGTGGGAAGCGCAGCTCCCGTTAAGGAGCGTCCGCAAGCGAACGGGCCGTGCGGCCCGCTGAACGGAAGATGACCTGCGCGCAGACGCGCAGATGGGGGCCTTAGTCGACGAAGGAAGAGGCGTCGGCCTGGAGGGCCTTGGCTTCTTGCTCGGCCCGCGACTGGGACAAGACCTCGGTCAGTTCCGGAACGTCCCGGATCTGGGTCTTCATGTCCGATGAGAACCGGAACAGGGCCACCTTGCGCCGGCCAAGAGGGCAGATCTCGCCGGTGCGCGGGTTCCGGGCCGGGCGGGGCTTACGGACCTTCGTATAGAAGGTGCCGAAACCGCGGATTTCGATGGTCTTTTCTTGGGCCAAGTACTCGCCGACGAGCCGCATAAACTGCTCGGCGACCTCCTTGATGACCAGATCCTGCTTGGTCACATTCTTCAAATTAACCTCCTACCCCTAGATATTGTGGTTAACACCCTGAAGATAACACGCCCTATGGGGTCTTTCAAGCACATTTTGAGAATTTTTGCAGGCTTGGGATCGGCACCCAATCCCCCGATTTACTTTCCTCCCCAACCGACGCTTCGATTTACCATGGGTATGGGGAGGAAATCATGGAATGAACGCCATGCGCATCTGGAAAACGAGCCATTCATTCAGGTCCTTTCTGCCTTCGTTTTTCAGAAGCTTTTTCTGCATGGCGCTTTTCTCCTTTATCGTAACGCATGCGGCCGTGACCTCCATCCAATCGGGAGTCGCTTGGGTCGATAACAACGGAAATCCGGTCAATGCCCATGGCGGCGGGATCTGGTTCGAAAACGGGAAATATTTTTTCTACGGCGAATATTTCTCCGGCGGCAACAATGATTTCAAGGCCATCGCCATGTATTCATCCACCGACCTGGCGAATTGGACTTGGGTCGGGAAGGTCCTTCCCGTGCAAGCGGGCGGGGAGTTGGGCCCGCAACGGATCGGGGAACGCCCCCATATCCTGAAATGCCCCGGCACCGGCGAATACGTCATGTTCATCCACTCTTCCGATCTCACCTATCAGGCCGATAAAGAATGCGTCTACGCCACCAGCCCCACCATCGACGGCATCTATACCTATCGGGGCGCATTGACCAATTCAAGTGGTACTAAAATCGTCCACAGCGACATGTCCGCGTTCCAGGACGGCGGCACGGGGTATGTCGTAACGGAAAGCGGGTACGCGTTCAAACTGTCCCCCGACTACCATAGTTGGGTGGAAATAACCTTGAACGGCGCATCGGCCCTGAGCGGTTCGGAGTCGCCCACCCTCTTCAAGATGAACGGCACGTATTACTGGTTGTCTTCGAGCAAGACAGGATGGAGAAGCAATGACAATAAGTATGCGACCGCCTCGTCCATCGCCGGGCCCTGGACGGACAAAGGGCTATTGGCGCCCAGCGGGGAACTTACCTGGAACTCGCAAAGCACCTTCGTGTTGCCGGTGACGGGTTCGCAAGGGACGATCTTCATGTTTTGCGGTGATCGCTGGAATGCCGACGATAATTCGAAGGCCACCTATGTCTGGCAACCCCTGGTCATCAAAGGCGCTGCGATCTCCATGCCGGCCTTCTACGCGGCCTGGTTCCTGAACGTCAAGACCGGGATGTGGTCCGCCGATGGAATGCCGGCTGCGCTTCGGCGTCCGAGGCCCGTCAGGCAGTCTTTCCCGGAAAGGGCCCGGGTGAATCTGAACGGAAGGGTTTACAGGCCCTGGGTTTCCGAATTCATGGAGCCCATGCTCTGGGGCAGGCGGTGATCGGGGCCGTACGCGAGGATCTTGGCGCACACCCCTTCGCAGTCCGAGCGCGTGCCGTAAAAGACGATGGTCTTCCCGGTCATATCCACCTCCACGGCGCAGCGGAAGGCGTTTTCGCGCGATAGCTTGCAGGCCGAGGTCAGCATCTCGACCACGTAATCGTAGGTATGCTCTTCATCGTTGAAAAGCACGACCTTCCAATTGAGGGAGGGCTTGGCCAGGGTCTCGGTTCCGGTTTCGCCTTCCGATTCCGGACTGGTCTTGCCGGGAAGATCGAGATCGCTCATTTCTCCATCACCTTTTCCCAGAAATATTCCCAGGCCAATTGCTGGTCGCCGGGAGCGAAGGCGTGCTTACGCTTGAAGACGCCGTTCAGGTATTCGTTGATGGTATCGATGGTCTGCCGGAGGAAGAAGGCCTGCCGGCTTTGCACGAAAGCGAGATCGTCGAAGGTGTGACCGGGCAAGTAGACTTCCAGGGGATTGAAATGCTCCCCTTCCTGCACGCTGGAGAGCACCACCTTCAGGTAGCGCGAGAAGAAGGCGTCCACCAATCCGCGGTTTTCCTCTTCATGATCGCCCATCAGTTTTTCGAACAGCCGTTCGCCGGATTGGCCGCCCTTGAGGAGTTGCACGAACAGACCCAGGGCGGAATCGTCCACCTTCTGGGAGAGCTGGAGGAGTTCGTGGGAGGATAGACGGTTCAGATCTTCGGTCTTGCGGAAACCGGGCCCATCCACCAATCCGGAGAGGTAGATAAGCATCATCTTTTCGTAGTCTTCGGAGAGCATGGGCCGAGGGACGCTCCGATCTAAGAGTTCAAGACCGGCGTTCGCGCGCCGGCGCGCCTGGCCGCGGATAGGGCACGCAGTTAATATAACCTATTGGGCCTTGGCCCCAAGACCGGAATCACAATCCTGCCACGAGCTTCTTGAAAGCCTTGCCCCTTTCCTTGTAGTTCTCGAACAGGCCGAAGCTGGCGCAGGCGGGGGAAAGCAGAAGGGATCCCTGCGGCACGCGGTCCATGAGGAATGCCGTCGCTTCTTCCAAGCCCGCGCAGGTTTCCAAGGCGGGCGATCCGTCCGGGCGGGGAATCCCGGCCGCGCGTAAGCTCGCCTCCAGGCGCCCCGCCGTTTGGCCGATGAGGGCGACGGCCCTGACATGAGGGGACGCGGCCACGACGGCGGCAAGTTCGGAAAAATCCGCATGCTTCTCCGAGCCGCCCAGGATAAGCCCGAGGGGCCGATCGGACAGGGCGCGGATGGCCCCGATGGCGGCCTCCGGGCGCGTGGCGTAGGAATCGTTGTAGAACGAGAGCCCAGCGCGCTCGCGCACGAACTCCAGGCGATGCTCGAGGCCGTTGAAGGTCATGGCGGCGGCCACCACATGGCGAGGTTCGGCGCCGGCTTCCAGCGCGAGCGTACCGGCGGCGGCGATGTTCTCCAGGTTGAATGCTCCCGTGAGGCGGGTGGCGGCGAGCGGTACGCGGAAACCGCGCTTGATCCAGGTCACCGAGTCCCCGTCGATGCGGATTTCGGATCCGGAGCCGAAGGGCAGCTTGCGGGCGGGGGAGCGGGCGGCGATCCAGGCGCTGCCCTCGGCATCGGCGCAAAAGGCGAGCGCATCGGAGGGGGATTGGAACGAGACCAGGCGCGATTTGTGCAACCAATATTCTTCGCGATCGTGGTGCCAATCCAGGTGCTCGGAGGTGGTGCGCAGCACGGCAGCCAGGCGCGGGCTCTGCGATAGGGTGGAGAGCTGGAAGCTGGATAGCTCCAGGATCAGCTTTTCCCCGGGGTCGAGGGCGCCGGCCAATTCCAGGGCGGGCACGCCGATGTTACCCCCCAGGCGGGCGGCGATGCCGGCCTCCCGGAGCATGGCGTCGAGCAGGGAGCAGCAGGTACCCTTGCCGACCGTACCCGTAACGCCGATGATACGGTCGGCGCCGACCAGGGAAAATGCGAGGCCGGTCTGGGAGGTCAGGATCCCGCCGCGGGCCAGGAAATCGGCCAGGGGGGGGAGATCAGGACGTACGCCCGCGGATCGGAAGACGGTGCGCATCGAACCCAAACCGCTCAGGTATCCGTAGGGGGAACCTTCGCCGCTTCCCGCGTAACGAACGCCCCGATCCAGGTCCTTGGGCGGATTCCGATCGAAGACGGTGATATCCGTGAAGCCTCGCGCGAGCAGGAAGCGGCAAGTGCTGGCGCCTTCCACGCCGTATCCGAGGATCCCGATGGGCTCGGCGAGCGCGGGCTGCGCGCTTTCCAAGGTCGCGGAAGGGGGCATCACGCCGAAAAATAGCAACCCCAGCGGCTTGGAGCCCCTCGCCCCTGATTTTATATTCCTGCACGCTTTCGAGATATCTCGTCGAAGGAGCGTGGATGAAGAACGACTTGCTGCTGCTGACCCTGCTTTACGCCGTCGCATGCACCGCCTTCATCGGCGCCATCAATGCCCGCGGCCCCGCGCGGGTCGTACTCTCCTACTTCCTCGCCATCCTCACCCTGTGCGCCGCCGTCTTCCATACCAGCCAACTGGTGGCGAGCGGCGATCTGGGCAAAGGCGACGTGGTCGTAGCGCCTCCCCCGGCCCCGGAGCCCGTCAAACCGCCCGAGCCTCCGCCCGGCCCGGATACCGCGGCTATCAACACTTCGCAACGCGATGCCGCCGTCGCGGAAGGCAAGAACGAACTCAAAGGCGTGTTGGAAGCGGCCCGTCATACCGCCCGCAGCCTGGCCTCGCTCAACCTGGGCGCCGTCGCCGATATTTCGGACGAGGAATACGAGGGTTTGCAGAACCGCGCCATCGGTTACCTGGCGGAAGCGCGTAAGGACAAGGATAAGCTAGGCGCCGTGGCCGCCAAAATGCCGCCGCAGTTGAAAGGCGCCGTGGACGCGCTTTCCAAGGGCATGGAATCCCTGATCGCCGCCGCTTACAATGCCGAGCGTTTCTTCAAGGCCGAGAACGATACCGAGGAAAAGCAGCATGCCGCCGCTTTCCGGCACGGCGCCCAGGAAGCCAATGCCGAATTCAAGAAGGCCGGCGAGATGCTGGGCGCCCAGGATTCCGGCGAGTAGAGCCCATTTACTTAGGAGGACGCGATGTCCCTTGTTCCCGATGGATTGAAGTACACCAAAGATCATGAATGGGCGAAGTTCGAGAGCGCCGTCGCCACCATCGGCGTCACCGACCATGCCCAGCGGGAATTAGGTGATATCGTCTTCGTCGAGCTGCCCAAGGTGGGCGCGACGGTGACCGCGGGCCAAAGCTTCGGGACCATCGAAGCCGTAAAGACCGTGGCCGAACTGTACGCGCCGATTTCCGGAACCGTGGAAGCCGTGAACACCGCCCTGGCCGCCGATGCCGGCGTCATCAACCAGGACCCTTACGGAAAGGGCTGGATCATCAAGGTGAAGGGAACCGGCGGCCAAGACGGCCTGCTGGATGCGGCGGGATATAAAGCCCTGATCTAAGGCGTCGCGCGCAGGATCGGAAGCCGCGGCCCTTCCGCCCGGCCCGGGATCCCGTCTTTCCACCAACGTCCATCGGCCCGGAAGGATTTCATCGCCCTGGGGCGCAGATCCAGGCGCGGGCCCGAACGCAGCGCGGTCGTACCGGTTTGCGGCCAGGCGCGGCCGGGGATCTTGAGATCCAAAGAATACAAGCCGCCGTCACCGGTGCAATACAAGGTCTTCCAGTCCTTCCCGCCGAAATGGCAATTGTCGACATTGCCCGCCTTCCCTTGCGATGGATCATAAGGGGCGGTTTGGCTTTTGAAAGCGATGCTCCCGATCTTGGTTCCGGCGGCGTTGACCACGTAGACCGTGCCTTCGCCGTAATCGACCAGGTAGAAGTTGCCGTGGCTATCCACCTCGCAGCCGTCCCCGATGCTGACGGGGAAGAAGTCGCGCGGATTGGCAAGTGCCCCGTTCGCGCCCACGTCGTAGCGGCGATTGACCCCGGTCGACTGCACGTTCACCACCTTCTCGTCCTCCAGCCATTCGATACCGTTGGCGCCGTTCACTCCCGTGGCCGCGATGGTGGTCGTCCCATGCGCGTCGGCGTAGAAGATGTTGGCGCCCAGGTCGGTGAAGTAGAAGGAACCGTCCTTGCCCATGCTGAAATCGTTGGACTGGTTGAAAGTGGCGGTCTTCCCGCTCGTCGCCAGCTCGGCATCGACGGTCGCGTCCTTCTTATAGCGTACGACCTTACCCTTCTGCGCCGCGATGACCCTGCCCTGCCCGTCCACGAAAAGGCCGTTGCTCTGGTTGCTGGCCACGATCCACCGCGTTCCCGTGTCGCTGGGAACGGCGGGATCGATTTTCCAGATGGGCCAGTTCAGGGTGCTGTTGGAAAGCTGTTCGGTGAAGTAGACCGTACCGTCGATGGGATCGACCGAGGCGCCCTCGCAATATTGGGGGACCTTCTTGACCCATTTCATCTGGGTGCCGGTGGCCATGATGGAATCCGGAAGCGTTAGCGTCGGCGGGACGAAAGTCTGGGCGAAGGCGGAAACGGGTAGGGCAAAGGCCAGGACAAGGCTATGGCGCAGGCGCGAGTCGGACATTCTGATTCTCCCTGATCCCCTCAGGTGGCCGATGGGCCTAGCGGCCTATCGGAGTAAAGGAATATAACGCCCCGGGGAGGGTTTCGTGGTCCTATACGTCCGACTTCCTCAGACGTACGATTCGATGGGCGGACAGGCGCAAACCAGGTTCTTGTCCCCGTAGGCGGCGTTGATCCGTCCCACGGCGGGCCAGAACTTATGGGATTTCACCCAGGGCAGCGGATAGACCGCCTGCTCCCGGGAATAGGCATGTTTCCATTCGTTGGCCAGGGCGTGGGCGGCCGTATGGGGCGCGTTCTTAAGGGGGTTATCCGACTTGTCCGCTTGGCCCGCTTCGATGGCGGCGATCTCCTTGCGGATGGCGATGAGGGCGTCGCAGAAGCGATCCATCTCGGCTTGCGATTCGCTCTCGGTGGGTTCGATCATCAGGGTGCCGGCTACGGGGAAGGAAACCGTGGGGGCATGGAAGCCGTAGTCCATCAGGCGCTTGGCGATGTCCTCCACCTCGATGCCGGCGGTCTGCTTGAACTTGCGGCAGTCGAGGATCATCTCATGTGCGACCGTGCCGTTCTCGCCCACGTACAGCACGGGATAATGCGCCTCCAAACGCTTCATCATGTAATTGGCGTTGAGGATGGCGACCTTGGTCGCGCGCGTCAGGTTGGCTCCGCCCATCATGCGGATATAGGCCCACGAGATCGCCAGGATGCTGGCGCTGCCCCAGGGCGCGGCGGAAACCGCATGGATGGCCTTCTCGCCGCCAGTCTTGACCACGGCGTGGCCGGGCAGATAGGGCTTCAGGTGCGCGGCCACGCAGATGGGGCCCATGCCCGGTCCGCCGCCGCCATGCGGGATGCAGAATGTCTTGTGCAGGTTCAGGTGGCAGACGTCGGCGCCGATGGTGCCGGGGCTGCACAGGCCCACTTGCGCGTTCATGTTGGCGCCGTCCATGTAAACCTGGCCGCCGCACTCGTGCACGATGGCGCAGACTTCCTTGATGCCTGCTTCGAACACGCCGTGGGTGGAGGGGTAGGTGGCCATCAGGCAGGAGAGATTGTCCTTGTGGGCCAAAGCCTGCTTGCGCAAGTCCGCCAAATCGATATTGCCCTTGGCATCGCAAGCGGTCACCACCACCTTGAAGCCGGCCATCACCGCGCTGGCGGGATTGGTGCCGTGGGCGGATTGCGGGATGAGGCATACGTCGCGATGGCCTTGCCCGCGGCCCTTATGGTAGGCGCGGATGACCATCAGGCCGGCGTATTCGCCTTGCGAGCCGGCATTGGGCTGGAGGGAAACGCCGGGCAGTCCCGTGACGGCGGCCAGATCGCGATCGAGGTCGGCGAACATGCGGCGGTAGCCTTCGGCCTGGTCGGCGGGGGCGAAGGGATGCAGGTTCCCGAATTCGGGCCACGTCACCGGGATCATCTCGGAGGTCGCGTTGAGCTTCATGGTGCATGAGCCCAAGGCGATCATGGAATGGGTCAGCGACAGATCCTTGTTCTCCAGGGATTTGATATAGCGCAGCATCTCGGTTTCGCTGCGGTGGCTGTTGAAAACGGGATGCGTCAGCACGGCGTCCGCGCGGAGCAAGGCCTTGGGCCAGGCGAGGGAGAGACCCTGCGCCCAGGCTTCGGCGGCGCCCTGGGCCGGGACCGGTTTCCCCAAGGCATTGGCGAAGATGCCGGCCAGCGCGGCCACGTCCTCGAGGCCGGAGGTTTCGTCCAGGGTAACACCCACGCTACCGTCTTCCAGATAGCGCAGGTTGCGGCCCGCGGACAGGGCCTCGGTGCGGACCTTGGCGGCCGCCCCGGAATCGAGGGCCAGATGCAAGGTGTCGAAATAAGCGGCATTCGCTTGTTTGATCCCGAGCGAGGCCAGGCCCTGCTCCAGGGCGCGGGCCAGCGCATGGGTGCGCGCTGCGATTTGCTTCAAGCCTTCGGGGCCATGGTACACGGCGTAGAATCCGGCCATCACGGCCAACAGCACCTGGGAGGTGCAGATGTTGCTGGTGGCCTTGTCCCGGCGGATGTGCTGCTCGCGGGTCTGCAAGGACATGCGGTAGGCGCGCTGCCCGTGCACGTCGAGGGAGACGCCGATGATGCGGCCGGGCATCTGGCGCTTGAAGGCGTCCTTGGTGGCCATGAAGGCGGCATGCGGGCCGCCATAGCCCATGGGCACGCCGAAGCGCTGGGCCGAGCCCACCGCCACGTCGGCGCCGAAGGATCCGGGCGAGGCGAGCAGCATCAGGGCCAGCAGATCGGTGGCGACGGCGACCTTGACGCCGGCGGCATGCGCCTTGCGGACCAGTTCCGCGTAGTCGGCGGCGTTGCCGAAGGTGTCCGGATATTGCAAGAGCATGCCGAACGAGGCGGTCGAAGCGACCGCGGCGGTGCCGCCGGTGATAGCGGTAACCATTTCGCTTTCATCGACGATGCGCAGTTCGATTCCCAGGGGTTCCGCGCGCGTGCGCAGCACGTCCAAGGTCTGCGGATGGCAGCGTTTGCCCGCCAGGAAAACCCCGGCGGCGGCGTTCTCGCGCAGAGCATGCAACATGGTCATCGCTTCCGCGGCGGCGGTGCCTTCGTCGAGTAGCGAGGCGTTGGCGATTTCCATCCCCGTCAGATCCATCACCAGGGTCTGGAAATTGATCAGGGCTTCCAGGCGGCCCTGGGCGATCTCGGCCTGATAAGGCGTGTAGGCGGTATACCAGCCCGGGTTCTCCAGCACGTTGCGTAGGATGACGCCGGGCGTCACCGTACCGTAATAGCCTTGCCCGATATGGGATTTGAGGATCTTGTTCTTGGAAGCCAAGGCGCGCGCTTCGCTCAGGAAGCGCTCTTCGTTCTCCCAAGCCGGCAGGTCCAAAGGCGCGGGCAAACGGATGGACGCGGGCACCGTCTTGCGCGCCAGCTCATCCAGGCTTGCCGATCCGACGACCTTCAGCATATCGCTAAGCTGGGACTCATCCGGTCCGATGTGCCGGTTCACGAAAGCGCCTTGGTTCTGTACGCTCAATTCCATTTGTTTCTTTCCTGGGAGATGTCGGCCTGTCTTATGGGGAACGGCCTCGGTGCGTTCCGGGAATCCGCAATAATTTATTAAATTCGAGCAGTTGCCGCAGCCTCGGAAACCCCGCGGCTATGGACCGCCCGGGCTTTTCCGGAGCTCAGTAAGGAATGGATATGGGAGTCAGGGTCGCGATCATGGGCGCCACCGGCGCGGTGGGCACGGAGCTTTTGGACATATTGGCAGAACGCAATTTCCCGGTTTCGGAATTGCGGCTCCTGGCGTCGGCCCGGTCCGCCGGAAAAACCCTCAAGTATCAGGACAAGGACATCAAGGTCCAGGAGCTGAAACACGATTCGTTCCAAGGCATCGATCTGGTGCTGGCCTCGGCCGGGGGCAAGATCAGCAAGGAATTCGCGCCTTCGGCCGTGAAGGCCGGCGCGGTCGTAGTCGACAACACTTCCTATTTCCGCATGATCGAAGGCGTGCCGCTGGTGATCCCCGAAATCAATCCCGAGGACATCGCCAAGCATAAAGGGATCATCGCCAATCCCAACTGCTCCACCATCATCATGGCGCTTCCGCTCTTCCCGCTGCATAAGCGCTACAAGGTGAAGCGCGTGGTCGCCGCCACCTACCAGGCCGCCAGCGGCGCGGGCGCGGTGGCGATGGACGAACTGGTCCAGGAAACAGCCGCCTACATCCAGGGGAAGGAATTCAACCGCACGGTCATTCCGCATCCGTACGCATTCAACCTCTTCCCGCACAACTCGCCGATGACGGACAACGGGTATTGCGAAGAAGAACTGAAGATGGTGAAGGAGACGCAGAAGATCTTCCATGAGCCGGGAATCCGTATCACGGCCACCTGCGTACGGGTGCCCGTACTGCGCGCCCATTCCGAAGCCCTCAACATCGAATTCGAGCAAGAGCCCGATATCGAGGAAGTCTACCGCATCCTGAAAGCGGCCCCCGGCGTGGAAGTGGCCGAGGACCGCGGCAATAACCGCTGGCCCATGCCTTTGGACGCCTCGGGCCGGGACCCGGTGCTGGTGGGCCGCGTCCGCAAGGACCTCACCCAGCCGAAAACGCTGGATATCTGGGTGGTAGGGGATCAGATCCGCAAGGGCGCGGCCTTGAACGCGGTGCAGATCGCGGAGAAGTTGTTCAATTGAGACCGGACTAGGTCTTTCCTTCGTTAGGGTACAGGGTAAAGGGGACAGGGTAAAAGAAGACGGGGAACCGTCTACTGCCCTTAACCCTTAACCCTTAACCCTTTACCCTTTACCCTGTCTTACTTGTCTCCCCCGACGGGTGATCGTACACTCTCCCCATGTCCGTCATCCTCGGCCTCCTCATCTTCTGCCTCGGCCTCTATTTCCTCAGCCTGTTCTTCCAGCTCGCGCGGCTCGAGAAAAGCATGACCGAAGCGGTCACCGTGCTCGAGAAGTTCATGATGGCCAAGTACTCCCTGGGGGACGACGGGAAGACGAAAGCGGAAGCGGCGGCCGCCACGGCGGCGGCGGAAAAGGCGCTGGCCAAAGAAGGCGGCGCGGCTACTCCGTAAACCGGATACGCCCGGGTCCCCGACGTAACGGCGGCGCTGCGGCCCCGGCCCGCCGGGCTCGGCGGACCTGCCGGGCCGGGCGCGGAACCCCCCTAATTTCCTTGCTATCTTTCCCCGCCGGAGGATCCCCGGCCCATGAAGAACCTGCTCACCCAAATCGGCTCCCTGCCGATCCCGCAACTGGCGCAACGATTCGGGACCCCCGTATTCCTCTACGAGCGCGAAGTGATCGAGAAGCGCATCGCCGAGCTCAAGGCTTTCGAGGTCATCCGCTTCGCCCAGAAGGCATGCTCCAATATCGCCATCCTGGCGCTCATGAAGAAGAACGGGGTAGCGGTCGATGCGGTCTCCGCCGGAGAAATCTACCGCGCCCTCAAGGTCGGCTACACTGGAGGCTCCCAATTAGCGCAATCCGCCGCAGGCGGATTGCAAGGCGCCGCGAATGCGGCGCCCTCCATCGTATTCACCGCCGATCTTTTCGACGAAGACGCCTTGCGGCTCATCCGCGAGCATAAGATCCCCGTCAACGTGGGTTCGCCGGACATGATCGCGCAATTGGGCCGGGCCTGTCCCGGCGCGGAAGTCACCCTGCGCATCAATCCCGGTTTCGGCCATGGGCATTCGCGCAAGGTGAATACCGGCGGCAATTATTCCAAGCACGGGATTTGGCATACCGAAGTGGAAGAATGCCTGCGCTTGGGCGAAGCCGCCGGCGTCAACATCCACGGGCTCCACATGCATATCGGCTCGGGCAGCGATTACCACCATCTCGCCACCGTATGCGATGCCATGGTGAAGACCGCCAAGCGCATGGGCCCGCGTCTCAAGGTCATCAGCGCGGGAGGCGGACTGCCCATCCCTTACCATAAGGACCAGGCCCGCATCGACATCGCCGCCTACCATGGCCTTTGGGACAAGGCCCGTAAGGCCATCGAACGCGAGATTGGCCACGTCGTTTCCCTGGAAGTGGAGCCCGGGCGTTACCTGGTGGCGGAGTCGTGCTCGCTGCTGACCCAGATCCGTTCCGTGAAGAACACCGGCGGCAACGTATTCTATCTGGTGGACGCCGGCTTCGACACCCTGATCCGGCCCGCCATGTACGGGGCCTACCATGAGATCTCCATCTGCACCGCCGACGGCCGCGTTCCGGAAGTGGCCCAGGACGTCATCGTGGCGGGGCCCCTCTGCGAATCGGGCGACGTGTTCACCCAGGAAGAAGGCGGCGTCGTCACCACCCGCAAGCTCCCCGAAGCCGCGGTCGGCGATTACCTGATCCTGCACGATGCCGGCGCTTACGGCGCGGCCATGTCCTCCAATTACAATACGCGCAAGCTGGCCCCCGAAGTCCTGATCCACGGCGATAGCGCCGAAATCATCCGCGAGCGGCAGACCTTCGAGGCCATCCTCCAGTTCGAACGCATCCCCGCCGGCCTGGCCTAATCGGCTCCCGGATTTCGGGCGCCGCCGTCGTACTCTAAAGCGCCGCCGGCGCTACCCAGGGGGCGAACCGCCCCGGGTTTTTTTCCGCCACCGGTTTCCACGGCATTTATTTTCCCCTTGGGCATACCTTCCCGCGGAGGCTTATGCGGAACCTCGATTGGCGAAAGCTCGATTTCGCGGCCTGCGCTTGCATCGCCGCCCTCCTTTGCTGGTCCGGATGCGATAACCCATTCACGACGACTGGGAGCACGGGGAACTTGCCCGCCGATACGGGCGCGGGAACCCTCCATCCTCCTCCGGACTCCGCCGATACCGGGGTTTCCGTGCGCCCCGCGGATACCATGACAACGCCCGTGGGATTGGATTCCGGATTTGTCGCGGGGGGCGGCATCCGCGCGGTGCCGGTTTTCGATAAGGCCAAGGTCCCCCTTTCCAATCCGGTCTGGTTCGGGGCGCTCCCGGGCCGGGCCGATGCCTATGTAGCCCTGGAAGAGTATTCGGGGACGGTGGTCCTGATCAGCCGGACCGATACGGGCTGGGCCCGGTCGGAATTCCTCAAGCTCCCGGTGCGGGGCGATGGGGAGATGGGGCTGCTCGGCATCGCCTTCCATCCCCGCTTCACGGAAAACCGGAAGTATTACCTGCATTACGTTCCGAAGAGCGGCGACCTGGCCACCGTCATCGAAGAGCGCGAGGCCGATGCCACTCTGCTCAAGGACTCCGGCAAACCGGGACGCCTGGTCCTCAAGAACGTGCAGCCGCCGCACCCGAACCATAAATCGGCCTTGCCCATCTTCGGGCCCAAGGACGGTTACCTGTACGTCGCGACCGGGGACGGCGCGAACACCAACTCGGCCCAAGATCGATCGCAACTGTTGGGGAAGATCCTCCGCATTGACGTCAACGCGCCCGATTCCTTCCGGGTCCCCGCGGACAATCCCTTCGTGGGGCAAACGGGCACGCGTCCGGAGATCTGGGCCCTGGGGGTGCGCAACCCCTGGCGGTGGAGCTTCGATGCGGCCACGGGCGATATGTGGATCGGGGACGTGGGCGAGGACGTGCGGGAGGAGATCGATATCGCGCATGCGGGCGATAACCTGGGTTGGGGATGGATGGAGGGGAATTCCTGCCATCAGTCGGACAGTTGCCATGCCGCCTTCCAGGCTCCCCTGATCGATTTCACCCGCGACCAACTGACCGTCATCATCGGCGGATACGTGTACCGCGGGGATCCGGCTTCCCCGTGGTACGGCGCCTATTTCTTCGCCGATTTCGCCGGCCATACCCTGTGGTCCCTGCGCCGCGGCTCCGACGGCAAGCCTACCGATGCGAAAAAACTCCTGACCCTGCCCGCCTCCCCGTCCTCCTTCGGGACGGACGGGGCCGGGAACCTGTACGTGGTCGGCTACTCGAACGGGGTCATTTACCGATTGGAAGCCGATGCGGGCCCCGCTCCGGGCCGGGGACGCCTTTAAGCGAACCGGTAGCCAGGTCCTTCTCCGTACCGCCCGAGGTCCGCGGAGACCTAGGTATCGCGCATGTTACCCCTGGGTATCACCTATGTTCCCCAAAGCGGAGGTAGCATCCGGGTTTCCCGATTGGCGGAATCCGCGTATCACCTCGCGCGAATACCATCCTATCCGCCAGCGCGCAAGCCTTTTCCGCCGTTTGCGGAATTCGAGGGCGACAAGCTGAAATCCGGGCGATTGAGCGGGGAATTCCGGGATGCGAGGTCGGAATAGGAACGGGATCCGGCCGCCCGGAGAGCTGCCGACGGAGAATGGGGATGATTATTCCCGCGCTGGAATCCCGCGATGCCCTTATTATATGCCCCATGCTCACCTTGGCTTTCGCCTTCGCTGCCTTGAGCCTGCTCCTCGCCGGGAGTTTCTTCCGCAAATACCAACATCGGGTCCGCATGGAGACCCTGAACGCTTTGCGGTACCATCGCATCGCCGACTATCTCGGACGTCCCATCCCGCTGGCCTTCGAATACCGCCCCGACGGCGGCCCGGCCACTCCGGTGAATGTCGACGTGGACGAAATCTACCACTACGGGCGGGATTATTTCCTCAAGGGGCACGAGCCCGAGGGCAAGCGCAGCCAGGTTTTCAGATGGGATCGCGTCTCCCGCCCGCGCGTGCGGCACGGGGACCGCGATTTGTCATCCCTCGATGAACTATTCCAAGCCGCGGGCGGGCAGGCCCGGGCCGCGGCCTGAAGGAGGTTTCCCCAGGTATTCTGCGTGTTACGTCGGACCGGGCCGGTGCCACTACTGGCCAAAAAGCCCGGCCAATGCTTGACAAACCGGAAAGCCGACGGCGAAACCGCGGCGCTTCCGGAATCTTCGGGACAGGAACGGTCTTTGCTTCACTTCCAATTGGCGCCCAACGGCGTCGGCCGGCCCGGCGAAAACGGCCCCGGCCTAGGAGGTCCCATGGAACGGGAAAACGAAGAACTCTGGCGGGCCCTGCTTTCCAATCGGAGACTCCGTTCGCGCTTGATCCGCGATCTCGAGGTACAGTCCATTACCAGCCGGTCGGCGGAAGATCTCGCCTACCGCCGCCGCGATGAGGAACTGGTAGCCCGTAAGGAGTATTCCGGTCAGAATTCCGCCGCTACGCTGATGTGATACGCCAGATCGCCGGCGATGCCGTCCGGCGTCCAAGGTAGGCGCAGTTTCTGCTCAATCCATAATCCTTTTCCGCCCAGCCAGCTTTGCCGCAGGTCCACCCGTTGCGCGCGGCCCGGCCGGCGTGCATCCGCCGCGGACCAGGCCACCGTCCAGATCGCGCCCCGCCAACGGCCTTGAGGCCCGCGGGACAGGGACAGGTCCAAGGGCATAGGACGCGATCCCGAGTAATCGGGAGCGCGACGGGACAATACCGCCGCGGCCCCCCAAAACCCCTGCCGCCATTCCAAACCCAGGCCCCACCCCCCGGCCGGCGGGGCCCCGCTCCCGGGCTTTCGCCATGCCAAGCCTCCGCCCAAGGTCCAGGTGAAAGGCCCGTAGGCCTGGATCAGGAAGGCTTCGCCCCGTCCCGCGTCCAGGCCGGCCTCCGAAGCCTCCGCGTCCGCGCCGGCCCCGGCCCAATCCGCGGCGGCCGAAGCGCGCAGCCCGGCCGCGTAATCTCCGTACCGGGCCAGGGGAAAAGAGGATTCGGCCCGCGCCCCGCCCGCGCCGGGCGCTTCCATGGCCCATCCGCCCACCGTATCGCGCAAGCTACCCCGGGGAGACTGCAGGGGATCGGCCCATTCCCGGAACGCTTGACGTAGACGCAACCGACCGCTGGCCGCCACGGGATCGGCGGCGGTATTGCGACCGGTAATCCAATCGTGTATCGCGGCGTGATTCGCATCGTGATTCGCATAGCGATTCGCATCTTGAAAGGAGGTATCCTGCGCGTTCCGGAAGGACAAGGCGGCTTCCGCGTAGGCCCCGAAGCGCCGGAACCGATCCCGGGACGGGCCGGCCGAGATCGCCGCCGCGGCCTTCCCCGACCAGTCCCCCGCCCGCGCCGCCGCTTGCGTTCCCGCCACCTCGAGCCAGGTCGCGGGAGCCCCACCCGTTTCCAGCCGTAAGGCCATGACCTGCGCCCGCAGATCCGGGCCTTCGTCCCGGGCATGGGCCAAGCCCGCGGCCACGAGCCCCGCATCCCTCCTCGGAGTAACCGCGAGGTTACCCTGGAGGGGCGCTCCGGCGAGCCGGTTCCACGCGCCGGCAGCCTGCGCGCGCCAAGGCCCGGAACGTCCCGAAAAAGCCAAGCCGTCCAGGCCCGGATATCCCGAGGCCAAGGGCCCGGAAATTCCGGAGGAACCGCCTTCGCCGGCATAGTCGCCGTTCCCGGCCACGCAGGCGATACGGGTGGGTTCCAGGAACCGGCCCAGGTGGCCGGCTTGCGCCGTGAAGCCGCCGATGCCGATGCGGGCGGATCGCCGCCGCAATTCCCCGCCTTGCCCCGAAACCTCCAGAGCCGCACCGGCATCCCGGCCCTTGGCCGACCATCGCGTCGGGGCCGGGCCGTCTTCCCGGGGGCGGGCCGATTGGGAGGCGGATAGATCAAGCGCGGGTCCTCCGTGCGCCCGCCGGTCGAGGCGGCCATCGCTGACACGGGATCTTTCCCCGGAAGCTTCCGGGCAGACGGAGCGTAGGCTTTCTTCCCAAGCGGGATCCTCGTCGGCCCCGCCGTCGGCTTCGCCGCCTTCCAGCCACTCCTCGCAGCCGCCTTCCGGATCCGCATCCAGCATCCGCAACGCTTCCTGGTAGGCGTCTTCGCCGCCTCGCCCGGATGCCATATGGTCCCGCAAGGCTTCCAGCAAAGCCTCTCCCTCCGGCCCGTAGGCCCGCACGGGCGCGATACCCGCCAGCCCCGTTAAAGCAAGGGCGCGGACCCAGTTTTTTGGGGATTTCGGGAAGGAATGCAAAACTTGCCCCTTTTGCGGTCCAGCCGCTATGATGGAGAAAACCTAAGGATCGGCCGCCCGCGTGGCCGGGATGCCAATCACGCTATGCCGAAGATCTTCGCCACATTGCGATTCCAGTTGCCCGCCGTCGTGTTGGGCGTGTTCGTGGGCATCCTTTTCCTGCTGATGTTGTTTTTCCATGAAATGACCATCATCCTCGTTAAGACGCGGCAATTGGCCGAATCGGCCGAGGTGAACGACCGCGTATCCAGCTGGATCAATACCCTCTCCGCGAGCGCGCGGGAGAGGACCAAGCTCATGTCCCTGGGGAACGAAAGCTACCTGCGTTCGTTCCAGGTGACGTTGAACGAAGCCAGCGATATCTATCGGGAGATCGAAAACATCGGGCCGGATACCCTGGCGGGTTCCACCCGGCAGCTGCATGAGCTCCACGACAAGCACCTGGAGTACATGGAACTGCTGGACGGCTTCGCCAAGGACCAGGCCATCCGGCGCATGACTGCGCGCGCCGATTCGGCCCGGACCGCGGCGGCGGCCGTTAGCGCGCCATCCCGTTCCCAAGCCGGGATGGAAGGGATTAAGCGCGGCGGAAAACACGCGAAGGCTTCCCGGATCGCCTCGCGGCCGGCCCGGGTGCGCGGGGGGGCCAAGGGGACCCCCTCGCCCATGCGGGCGACCGCGTCGTCCTTTCGAGGGCGCTCCGCTTCCAAGCGGGCGGCCCTGGCGCCTTCCGAACCGCCCAAGCAGGTCGAGTTGGACTCGGCGACCAACGAGACCTTCAAGAACTACGAGCAGGTGCTGCGCGAAGGCCTGTCGGCGGCCCAGGAGCTGATGCGCGGGGAGCGCAAGGATAAGCTACTGAGCCTGCGCAACAGCTTGGGCCGCGCTAAGGACCGCCTTATCTATTCCCTGCTGCTGTTGCTGGCCATCGTAGGTTACGTGGCCGTCATCCTGAAATGGAAAATCCTCGATCCCATGGGCAAGCTCAAGCAGGGGGCGATGGAGATCGGCAAGGGATCGTTGGGCTACCAGGTGAACGTGACTTCGCGCAACGAGATGGGGGAACTGGCGGAAGTCTTCAACCACATGTCCCTCCAGCTCGATCAAAAGCGCAATGCCGAGGTGCGGCTCAGGCGCCTGGAGGCCATCGAGCAGATCGTGCGGAGCGTCAACCACGAAATCAACAACCCGCTCATGATCATCAGCGGCAATGCGGAGTTCCTGCTGGCCGTGCTGGAGAACGCCGACGACAACCTGCGCTCCAAGCTGGATTCCATCATCGCCGAGGTGCGCCGCATCTTCCTGGTGACCCAGCGCCTGAAGGAGATCCGGGAGCCGATAACGCAAGACTATATCGGCGATAAGGACCAGATGATCGATCTGGCGCGGGCCAGCCAGGTGCGGCCGAGGGAACAATGATGCGCCGTCTGCCTCACCGTTTCCTCTGGGCCCTCCCTTTATCCGCGGCGCTTCTGGCCGCTTGCGCCACCGCCCCGGCGACGGGCCCCGTCGGGGATTCCGCGCCGCCCTCGCTCGATCGCGCCCTGGCGCGCACGGCCGCCAAGGGCGAATGGGAGAAAGCCTTGCGCATGGCCGACAGCGCCTTCGCTACCGGCAAGACGTCCGATCGCGAGGCCGCCGCGTATTGGAAAGTGGTGGCCTGGCTGTATCGCGATCAACCCGAATCGGCCCAGGCCTTGTTGGAAGCCTCGCAGGGCAAATGGGCGCCGGGGCCCCGCAAGGTGCACGCCATGCTGCTCTTGAAGCTGGTGCGGGAATCCTGCGCAGCCCATGCCCTGGCCCGCGCGCGCCCGGAAGAAGCCGAAGCGAAGCCGGTAGCTTCGGATCGGGTCTTGCAGGAACGGGTGGAATCCCTGGAAAGGGAAAGCACCGATTTACGCACGGAGAACCAGCGTCTCGAGACCGAAAAGCAAAAGTACCAGAAGCTGCTGAAGGACCTGGAGACGATTCGGTAAGGGCTCCGGGCGGTCTTCCGCGCCGTCCCGGGAGGGCGACCCCTGCATTTTCCCGGCCTCTGATCTAGATTGTCCCCCGATGGACGACATCCGCAAAGACCTCTTCCGCTCCTTGCACCGCCTGGTCGTGAAGGTGGGCACCAAGATCCTCGTGGACGAGGACAACGCTATTTCCAAAGAGCTCGATCATCTGGCCGGGCAAATCTCCCTCTTGCATGATGGCGGGTACGCCGTGGTGCTCGTGACCTCCGGAGCCGTTGGCGTGGGCATGGGGGCCCTCGGTTACGCTTCGCGTCCGCAGGAGTTGCCCGAGAAGCAGGCCTGCGCCGCCATCGGCCAGATCCGCCTGATGCATATGTATTCCGAATCCTTCGCGCGCCGGGGGAAGACGGTGGCCCAGATCCTCCTCTCCGGGGACGATTTCCGCGACCGCACCCGCTTCAACAACATCCGCAAGACCGTAGGGACCCTGCTCGACAAGGGCGTCATCCCCATCATCAACGAGAACGACACCATCACCACGGAAGAGATCAAGGTCGGCGATAACGACAAGTTGAGCGCGGACGTGGCCCATTTCCTGGAAGCCGATCTTCTGATCATCCTTTCGGACGAAGCGGGGCTCTACACGAAGAACCCCAAGTCCCATCCCGACGCGGAAGCCATCGCCGTGGTCCCGCGCATCACGGCGGACATCCTGAAACTGGCCGAGGAAAAGCCGGGATCGAAAGTGAGCGTCGGGGGCATGAAGGCCAAGCTTCTCGCAATCCGGCAAGCCGCGGAGGCGGGCACGCCCGCGGTCCTGACCCGCGGCCATGGGGCCCGTCTCCTCGACCTGGTCCAGGGCGAGGCCATCGGCACCTTGTTCCTCCCCAATCCCGACAAGATCGGCCGCGACAAGCGCTGGCTGGCCTTCGTGTCCAAGGCCCGCGGCCAATTGCTTCTCGACGAAGGCGGCGTCCGCGCCATGAAGACGCGCAAGTCCAGCCTGTTGCCGGCGGGCATCCGGGAATGCCGCGGCAATTTCAAGGCCGGGGACTTCGTGGAGGTATGCGCTCCGGACGGGGAAGTGATCGGGCGGGGGCGGGCGGCCTATGCGGCCTCGGAAGTGCAACTCATCCGCGGGCAGAAAAGCGCGCGCATCCCGGAACTCTTGGGCCGCAAAGGACCCGACGAGGTGATCCACCGGGATCAGCTCGTGATTTATTGAACGCCTGATTCAGATAAACGACCGCCGCCGCCGCCCGAACAGGCCCGCCAGGCCGTGGCCATGGAGCGGATCGTAGTAGTTGGCTCCGCCCCAGCCCCGCCGTCCCATGGCCGGCCAGCGAGATCGCCTGCGCCCGCGCATCCAATTGAAGAGCCGGAATGCGATGAAAATCCGCAAGAGTTTACCGAACATGGTTACCTCCCGAGGCCTGCTCTCTTCGAAGATACCTTCCTGCCGAACCCCTTCCTAGCGCCCTCGGCGCGCCTTTCCGTCCGCGCGGAGCCTTCTTACATTGGCATTAATGGAAGATCTCACCGCCTACGCCCGGGTCCTGGGCGAAAACGCCCGGGAAGCCTCCCGCCAGGTCCGCGGGCTGCCCCGAGCCAAACGCGATGCCGTATTGAAAGCGGTCGCCGCCGCCCTCGTCGCGCGCCAGGAGGAAATCCTGGGGGAGAACGCCAAGGACATGGAGGATAGCAAGGAGCGCGGCCTTTCCTCCGCCATGCTCGATCGCCTGATGCTCAATCCGGCCCGCATCCAGGCCATCGCCAAAAACGTGAAGGACATCGCCCTCCTGCCCGATCCCTTGGGCCGGGTCCTGAGCCGCGCCAAGCGCAAGGACGGCCTCAAGATCGCGCGGGTCAGCGTGCCTATCGGCACCATCCTCTTCATCTTCGAGTCGCGCCCCAACGTCACCATCGACGGCGGGGCCCTCTGCCTCAAGAGCGGCAACGCGGTGATCCTGCGCGGCGGCAAGGAGGCGGCCCGTACCAACGCGGTCTTCGCGGACATTTTCCGCACGGCCCTGAAGGCCAAGGGCGTGGACGAACGCGCCGTGCAGTTGGTGGCGAAACCCGATCATCTCCTCGTCGACGAGCTCTTGCGCGACGTCCGGCACATCGATCTGGTCATCCCGCGCGGCGGCGAACGGCTCATCCAAAGCGTCGTGGAAAAGGCCCGCGTCCCGGTCATCAAGCATTACAAGGGCGTATGCCACATCTACATCGACAAGACCGCCGACATGCCGGCGGCCGAGCGCATCGTGGTGAACGCCAAGGCCCAGCGCCCCGGCGTCTGCAACGCCATGGAGACCCTGCTCATCGACGGCCACATCAAGCCGGCCCAGGTCAAACGCATCCTGGACAGCTTGGTGGAGCATAACGTGGAGCTGCGCGGCGACGAGTTCATCCGCAACCTGCATCCCGGCGTGAAACCGGCGGTGGAAGCCGATTGGGGCGAGGAGTACCTCGACCTCAAGCTGGCGGTGAAGATGGTGGACGGCGTGGACGAGGCCATCGCGCATATCGCCAAGTACGGGACCGGGCATACCGATGCGGTGCTTGCCAAGAGCCCCAAGGTCAAAAAAGCTTTCCTGGCCGGCGTGGATTCCTCTTCGGTGATGGTGAACGCTTCCACGCGCTTCGCCGACGGCACCGAATACGGCCTGGGCGCAGAGGTGGGGATCAGCACCGACAAGCTGCATGCGCGCGGCCCCATGGGCCTGGAAAGCCTCACCACCTACCGCTGGGAAGTGGAAGGGAACGGCCATGTCCGCCAGTAACCCCGCCGTTACCCCCGATGCCGAGGCCCTCCTGGGCGCGGTCAAGTTCGGGCCCGACGGCCTGGTCACCGCGGTGGCCGTGGACGATCGCGACGGCGAGGTGGTCATGCTCGCGCATATGAACCGCGAGTCGTTGGCCCTGACCCTCTCCACCGGGTTCATGACCTATTGGTCGCGCTCGCGCAAGAAACTTTGGATCAAGGGCGAGACCTCGGGCAATACCCAGAAGGTGGTCGCCGCGCGCCTCGATTGCGACGGGGACGCCCTGCTGTTCCGCGTGCTTCCCCAGGGCATCGGCGCGGCCTGCCACGAAGGCTACAAGAGCTGTTTCTTCCGCGAACGCAAGGGCGCGGCCTGGGAAGTCCAAGGAAAGCCCCTGGCGGCCCCGGACGCCCGATAAATCCGCCCTCGGCGGACCTTTCGCGAGGTTTTGTTCCCCGGGACCAGCCCATGCCCACGCCTTCCGCAACCGAAGTTTTCGAATCCGCCCTGCGCGCCGACTGGGCGCGCCGCGGCTGGGATCCCGCGGGCCTGACCCTTTTAGTTGGTGTTTCCGGAGGCGCCGATTCCATCGCCCTCCTGAACGTCTGCCACCGCCAGGCTCCCCGGCTCGGCCTTCGCCTCCTCGCCGTCCATATCGATCATCGTCTCCGCCCCGAATCCGCCCAAGACGCCGCCTTCGTCGCGCACGCCTGTTCCGAACTGGGGGTCGGCCTGCAGACTTTCGTTCTCGATCCCGCGTCCCGGGCGCCGCGCGAATCGATCGAGATGTGGGCGCGACGCGAACGCTACGCCCGCTTCGAGGCCGCCGCGACGGAGACCGGGGCCGACTTCATCCTCACCGCCCATCACCGGGACGATCTCGTCGAGACCTTTTTCCAGCGCCTGTACCGCGGCACCGGTCCCCGCGGCCTAGCCGCCATCCCTTTCCGCCGCGGCCGCATCGTCCGTCCTCTGCTCGATCGTACCCGCGGCGAGATCCGCGCCTACGCCGCTGCCCTGGGCTCCGCCTGGCGCGAGGACGCCAGCAACGCCGACGTTACCCTTAACCGCAATTGGTTCCGCCACCGATACCTGCCGGCCCTGCGCGCCCGCGAGCCCGATATCGATGCGCGCGTGGCCGCCATGGCAGCGGACATCGCCTCCATCGGCATCGGGTTCGATTCCCTGGAAGCCATGGACCAGGCGATGCGCAAGGACGATGCGGGTTCGGCGTATCTCGATCCGGCCGTGGTTGCCGAAAAGGTCCACGGGGAAGATCGCGAATCCCTCCGTTACTGGTTGCAATCCCTGTCTCGCGCGGCCGCGCCTTCCACCGGATTGGAAACCGCGCCGACGGTTACGCCCGCGATACTGCGCGAGTTCCTGCGGCAATGGGCCTTAGATTCCGACGCGCTGCGGGTGCAAATCGCGCCGGAGCTCGCCTTCGTCCGGGAAAAACGCGGGATTTATTGCGTGCGCGCTGGTTCCCTCTCGGAAAGCGGCGATCCGCAGGCAAAAAAAACCTGCTCCCCCCAGGCCCAAAGGGTTATACTGGATAATGGCTCGGTCTTGGCCACATGGCGTTGGGGCGAGCGGAAGTTTACCTTAACGGCGCGCCGGTATCCCAGGCCCGCGGACCTGGCGTACCCGGCGTCCTCGGAGGAGAGGGCGATCTTTGATGCGGACCGTATTTCGTGTACATTACAGGTACGAATCCGGAAGGACGGCGATCACTTTTCTCCCTTGGGAACCCAAAGCCGGTCGCGCAAATTGAAGACTTTTTTCAACGAGGAGAAGGTTCCTGCCGCCCTGAGGGATTCGCTTCCCATCGTCGTGTCATGCCATGGGGCGGGCGGGACGGCGGATGGCGAATCCGATAAGCACTCCGACGATGCCGGAATCCCGACGGGAGATCATAGCGCGGGAGAAATCCCGGCTTGGGTCCCCGGTTACGGGATTTCAGATTTCTTCAAGGTCCGTGGCAGTACCACCCACATCCTGGAATTGGTGATGATATGCGAGAACCCCTAGACGACCAGAAGAGCAAGCTCGTGGAAGACAAGAAGAACGCGCCCATTAACCGGAAGTTGCCGGACACGAAACAACCCGTGCCTCCCGGCGGCAACAAGTGGAAGAGGAAGAACCTTTCCCTCATCCTCATCATGGTGCTGGTCTCCATCTTCCTGGTCCAGCTGCTCGACTCGCAGAATCCGGTGGAAGAGAAGAACTACTCCGAGTTCCGCGCCATGGTGGCGGATACCAGCATCCAAATCACTTCGGTAGAACTGCAGCGCATCGGCGAAGGCTACGTCCTGGTGGGCGAACGCAAGCTCACGCCGGACGAACAGGCCCACCGCAAGGAAACCCATAGCGCCTTCAGCGCCCGCACCATCAAGTTCAAGACCCTGCTGCCGGATATCGACGCGCCCATGCTCAAGCTGCTGGACGAACTCACCTCCCGCGGCGTCAAGGTCGAATTCATCAAAGAGACGCGGTGGCTCAGCTACCTCTCCACGCTGTTTCCGCTTTTCCTGCTGATCGGCTTCTTCTGGTTCATGATGGCGCGCCAAGGCGGCGGCATGGGCGGTCCGCGCGGCATCTTCTCCTTCGGCAAAATCAAAGCGCGCCTGATGGACGAGAACCGGCCCAAGGTGACCTTCCGTGACGTGGCCGGCGCCGACGAGGCCAAGCAGGAGTTGGAAGAGATCATCGCCTTCCTAAAGGATCCTTCCAAGTTCAGCAAGCTGGGCGGGCGCATCCCCAAGGGCGTGCTCCTGTTGGGCCCTCCCGGGACGGGCAAGACCCTCTTGGCGAAGGCCGTGGCCGGCGAGGCCGAGGTTCCTTTCTTCAGCATGTCGGGCTCCGACTTCGTGGAAATGTTCGTGGGCGTGGGCGCTTCGCGCGTGCGCGACCTGTTCGAGCAAGGCAAGAAGAACGCCCCGTGCATCATCTTCATCGATGAAATCGACGCCGTGGGACGCCATCGCGGCGCCGGCCTGGGCGGCGGTCATGACGAACGCGAGCAGACCCTGAACCAATTGCTCGTCGAGATGGACGGATTCAACAGCAACGAAGGCGTGATCCTCATCGCCGCCACCAACCGCGCGGACGTGCTGGACCCGGCGCTTCTGCGCCCCGGGCGCTTCGACCGCCAGGTGGTCGTCGACCTGCCCGATTCCAAGGGCCGCGAAGGCATCCTGCGCGTGCATCTGGACAAGCGCAAGGTCCCCGTCCGCGAGGACGTGGACATCGCCAAGATCGCCAAGGGCACGCCCGGCCTTTCGGGAGCTGATCTGGAAAACCTCGTGAACGAGGCCTGCCTCCTGGCCGCCCGCTTCGGCGGCAACCAGGTGGCCATGATCGACTTCGAGGAGGCCAAGGACAAGATCATGATCGGGACCGAACGCCTGTCCCGCATCCTGACCGAGGAAGAGAAGAAAACCACCGCCTACCACGAGGCCGGCCACGCCGTGGTTTCGCTGTTGGTGAAGTATTCGGATCCCCTGCACAAGGTGAGCATCATCCCGCGCGGCCGCGCGCTGGGGATAACCTTCCAGCTGCCCGAGAAGGACATGTACACGGTCGACTCGCGCTTCGTGCTCGACAAGATCGCCATCCTGATGGGCGGGCGCGGCGCCGAGCTCCTCGTCTTCGGGCAGAAGAATACGGGCGCCTCCAACGACATCGAACGCGCCACCGAGCTGGCCCGCAAGTACGTATGCGAATGGGGCATGTCCGATCTGGGGCCGCTCTCGTACGGCAAGAAGCAGGAAGAGATCTTCCTGGGCCGCGAGATCAACCAGCATCGGGATTACTCCGAGGCCACCGCCATCCAAATCGACCGCGAGGTGCGCAAGCTCGTGGAAAACCAGATGGACCGCGTGACCCAGTTGCTGGGCGAGAACCGGCAGAAGCTGGTGAACCTGGCCGAAGCCCTCATCCAGCATGAAGTGCTGGAGAAGGACGAGATCATGAAGGCCATGGACGGCGAGATGCTGACCGACACCCGCAAGAGCCGCTCCTACCTGAAGGGCGTTCCCGAACGCCGCCTGCGCGAGGCCACCGCCGCGGCGCTGGAAGGCGAATCCAAGCCGGCGACGGGATCCGGGATGCCCGATGGCGACCTGAAGGAAGGCGAAGACGACAAGGGCAAGGGCGGCCGCTTCGACGCCGAGGCCTGATCCCATCGGATTGAACTTCCAGAAGACCCCGCGCCCAGCGGGGTCTTTCTTTTTCCGGGATGTTTTAGGGAGAACAGGGGAGAGCGGAAGCGTGAGCGAGAGGAATCCCTGGGGCGCCCCCATCGTTACCGTACAGCCCCGTCCCTGGCGGGCCGGGGATATAATCCTGGGCGGGGACCGGCCGCTGTTGATGGGTATCCTCAATGTTACCCCGGACTCCTTCTTCGACGGGGGCAAGCACGCAGGCGTGGACGAGGCCTTGCGGTTCGCCGAAGCCTTACTGGAAGCCGGGGCGGACATCCTCGACGTGGGCGGGGAGTCGACCCGGCCCGGGGCCGAACCGGTCGCGGAGGCCGAGGAACTGGCCCGTACCCGGCCCGTGGTGGACGCCATCTGGAAGCGCTTCGCGGTTCCCATCTCCATCGACACGATGAAAGCGAACGTGGCGCGGGCGGCCCTGGAAGCGGGCGCCAGCATCATCAACGATATCAGCGCCATGGAGCGGGATCCCCTGATGCTGGAGGTTCCCCAGGCCTTCGGCGCCGGCCTGGTCCTGAACCATATGCGCGGCACCCCTAAGGATATGCAGCGCGCCCCGTCGTACCTGGATGTCGTGGTCGAAGTGCGGGACTACCTGATGGGACGGGTGCAGTTGCTGGCCGCCATGGGAGTGGCGGCCGATCGCATCGCGGTGGATCCAGGCATCGGATTCGGGAAACGGCCGAAGGACAATTACGCCTTGCTCGAACATCTCGAAGCCCTGGACGGATTGGGCTGTCCCATCATGATCGGCGCTTCCCGCAAGTCCTTCATCGGTAAGACCGAGGGATTGGCGGATTCGGATCGCCTCATCCCCAGCGTGGCGGTCGCCCTCTTTGCCGCCCTCAAGGGTGCTTCCATCCTGCGCGTACATGACGTGGGGGAGACGCGCGAGGCGCTGGCCATGATCGCGGCCGTGCGCGGGTAAATTCCCCGCGATGGTTCGGCCCGCAAGCCCTGGGGCAAACCCCCGGCATCGCCGTAGGCACTAAAAAGGCCTCGGGAGGAGAGCAATGGTACGTAAAGCGATAGCCTTCGGATTGGCCGTCCTGGGCGCCGCCGTAACGATCCGCGCGGATGGGTTGATGGAAAGCCCGCCCGCCCGCAATTGGTACTGCGGCTTCACCACCAAGCCGGATGAAATCCTGAACAACCGCGCCCAATTCCCCGCCTGCTCTACCGCTTTCGCGGCCATCCCCATGGCCGGCTACAACTTCATGACCGTGGTGACCCATTCCTGGGGCCGCGCCAAGACCACGCCCTTGCCCGAGCACGTGTGCAGCTTCAATAGCGAAACGTGGAAAGGGGCGCAAACCCCCTGGGACGTACCCATGGATTGGTTCACGACCCCGATGAAGCCCGGCCTTCAATCCATTACCTGGAACGTCGCCTGGGGCCCGCATTACGACGACACGCGCGATTTCAGTTATTGGATCACCAAGGCCGGCTTCGTATTCTCGCCCACCCGCGAATTGACCTGGGACGATTTCGAGACCGAACCCTTCTGCATGGAACTCTATGACGACAAGAATCCCGCGGCCAACCCCAACATCATCGTGGACAAGACGCTTCAGAAATTCACGACCCGATGTACCGTGCCGGCCCGCAGCGGCCATCACGTGATTTACGGCGAATGGGGCCGGAACGAATCCACCTTGCAGCGATTCCACGGTTGCATCGACGTGGCCTTCGGGGCCGATCCGATACGGCCAAGCGACCGGCGGGCAGGGCGGGCCGAGATCGCGCCTAGCGCGGTGGATGTCTTGGGGCGCGTCCAGAACCGGGCAAAGGTTCGGACCTGGAAAATCCCGTTGAGGCCGCCCGATTAGAACATTCCGCCACGGATGCGCCGGGTAAAAATCCGCTCCCTTCCTGCGGTTCCCTTCCCTAGGGGTCCTCGAATTCGGTTGTTTTCATCTGGAAATGCTAATTCCGGGATGAAGCCGCCAAACTGGGCGCGATAGCGTTATCTTCTTCGGAGGGGCGGATGGATCGAGATCTTCCGCGCGAATGCCAAAGCCATCCGGGGGCCGGTGTATGGGCGATGGCGTTTTCATTTGGAAATGTTTATTTCGAGGACTGCCCAAGATACGTACGTCTTCGGCAGTATTATGCCTGAAACGGGTTAAAGGGGACAGCATGGTAAATCGCTTTTTTGTGAAGTCGGCCGCGGCCGGCGCGGCTCTTGCCGTTGTGATCGGCATCGCGGCACAAACCGCCCAAGCCCAAACCATCCCCACGGTGACCCTTCCCAAGCCCGATTCAGCGGGCTGGATCAAGGTATTCCGCGGCGACAACCAAAGCGACTTCTCGTTGTACACGGGAAACGGGTCGCCCGCCCAGGAAGCCTCCGCGGCGCCCTTCGGGAAAGTCTTCTTCGTCCAGGGCGGCGACACTATCCGCACCGTAGGCCAACCCAACGGTCAGCTCATCTTCAAACAGGTTTTCTCCCATTACATCATGGAAGTGCAGCTCCGTTGGCCGGGTAACGTCTACAATACGGGGTCGATGGAAAAGGTCCAGTGGAATGATCAGGGCCAAGGCGGCGGGCTTCCCGAATGCATCGAATCCCAAGGCGATCCCAACCAGGGCATCGGGCAGGTCTGGTGCCTGGGGGCCAACGGCGCCCGCCCCTGGATCACCTTCCACGGGAAGTCGGACGCCACCCATGGCGCCCAAGTCGACAGCACCCAGCCGGTGATGAGTTTCGGGGGCGCGGGCGGTTTGAATTGCATCGTCGGTTTCCCGGGTTGGCAAAAACCCTATCCTTCCACCGTGGCATCGCATGGCTGGGTCACCATGCGGACGGAGGTCCACGGCAAGGACACCACGCGCCATTTCGTCGACGGACAGAAGGTGATGGAGTACTGGAATCCCCGCATCGCGCATACCAATGACGCCAACAACGTGGTGAAAACCCTCACCGAAGGCATGATCACGGTCCAATCCGAAGGCGGCGAAGTCTGGTATCGGGGCTGGCGCATCAAGCTTTTGCCGGAGGACCCATTGTACAAATCCCTGTACCCGAGTACAGGACTGCTAGCGGCCTCGCGTCCGGTGCGTATGGGCCCGGAGGCTTATCATTTGGGGTTCAATGGCTCGACGCTGACGATCCTTTCGGAGGGCCGCGAAGTTTCGGACCTGACGGGAAGGAAGATCGAGAACCTGGTGCCTAAGGGCCTTCTGAAGCCCTGAGGGGATGGGCCGGCCCTTGCGCGGCTTGGGCCATCTTCCCCTTCAGGAACTCCTTCTCGGTCCCCGACGCGGTCAAAGCGAGGGCCCGGCCGAAATGATCCGAGGCGGGCATGCATTCCCCCAACCGCAAATACGCTTCCCCCAAGCTCGCATGCAGCAAGTAGTAGTCCTTCATTTTGGGATGCGCTTCGAGCTCTTTCAACAGCGCGAGCGCCGCGCCGGGACCTGAGGTCTGGAACAGGATGATGGCCCGGTTCAGTTCGATCACGGGATTGTCTTTCAATTCCGCCAGGGCGGCGTAGAACTGGTCGATGGACTTCCAATCCGTCGATGCGAAATCCGCGGCCGAGCAATGCGCCGCCGCGATCGCGGCCTCCAGATGGTACTCGCTCAGTTCCTCGCCTTGCGCGGCCTCGGCAAGGTAATGATGCCCCCAGGCGATCAATTCCCCGTTCCACCGAGAGCGATCCTGGCTTCCGAAGAGGACCAGCGCGCCATGATGGTCGATACGGCTATCCAGCCGGGCGGTATGGAAGCACATCAGGCTCATCAGGGCCAGGGAAGATCGGTGGCTCGGTAGCTGATCGATGATCAGGCGGCAGAGACGCATGGCTTCGCCGCAGAGATCCTTGCGAATCAGGATTTCCGGATGGGACGAGTTGTAGCCTTCGTTGAACAAGAGGTAGATGCAGGTTTGCAGGCTGCGGATGCGGGTGGCGAAGTCCTCGCCGGATGGGATTTCCATCGGCAGGTTGCGGCGGCGGAATTCCTGCTTGGCGCGGGACAGGCGCTTTTCGATCGCGTCCGGCTTGGACAAGAGCGCGGAGGCGATCTCGCGGATGCTGAACCCGCACAGGATGTTCAAGGCCAGGACCACGCGGCTTTCCGGCGGCAGCGCCGGATGGCAGCAGACGAACATCATGCGAAGCATGGAGTCGCCCACCTGCTTTTCCTGGAAGATGGCGTCCAAGTCGGCGGGAGCGGCGATCTCGTAGGCGATGGCCTCCGCGTTCTTTTCCAGGAAGCGATCCCGCTTCAGGTGGTTCAGCACCTTGCGCTTGGCCACCGTCAGGACCCACGCGCTGGGATTTTCGGGAATAGGCCCGAAGGACCATTGGTTAAAGGCCTGGAGCAAGGTCTCCTGGACCATGTCTTCGGCCAATGCGAGATTCCGGATGCCGAAAATCCGGGCCAGCAGGGAAAGGATCCGGCCCGCTTCGTGCCGGAAAAAATGATCCATGGAAGGGAAGGCGCCCGGGCCCCCGGGCTTTCCCGGGCCGCCCCCGGCCGGATCTACATCTTGGGGCCTAATTTCCTGACCTCCAGTTGGCAGTGATCGAGAAGGGGGCAATCTTTCACCAGGCCCACGGCCTCGTCATAGTCCTTGGCGAGAAGGATGACGTAGCCGCCTATGATGTCCTTGCTTTCCAGGAACGGCCCGTCGGTCAACACCGTGCGTTTGTCCTTGAGCAAGCGGCCCGTTCCCGGTTCCAAAGGGTTGCCGCCCTTATAGCGACCGGCGGCGGTCATCTTCTCCATCCAGGGGCGATAGGCGTTCATCCGTTGTTGCATGATTTCGGGCGAAACGCCGTTGTAGTCGTATCCGCGGACCAACAGCAAGAATTCTTCCATGATGGGCTCCTTTCAAAAGCCGGAGGTCCCGAAAAGGTCCCTTCCATCGCTATGACAATCAGGCCCGGCCGGGGCGGACATCTTTTCAAAGCTAATCTTTCCGGTTAAAACGGGGCGATGTCCAAGGTCAGTTTCGCCGAGGCCGAGGTGCCGGTTCCTTGGATGGCTTCGATCTTGAGCCAGACCAGGTTGCTATCGGGGGTTTTTACCAGGAAACCGAGCCCGGCCGTCACGCTTGCCGTATCCAGCTTGCTTCCCTTTGCATAGGCCGCCAGGCCGCTATCGGGCAAGGCGGGCTTGGTAGCCGATTTCACGAACCTCACGTCATGGAGTTTGGCGGTATCGAAACTGTCCGCGTAGGTGATGTCCTTCGCGCGCTTGGCCGCAAGGGCGTTCATAAGCTTGAGCTTGCCCGCGCTGTATAAGAGAAGCAGATCGATAAGGGCCGGTTTCTTGTTCGCCTCGTCGTAGAAAATGGCCCGATGGGCATCGAGATCGAGGGAGGTCCCGTAGGTGGAATTGGCTTGGGCCCCGACGTAGACGGTATAGTCGGAACTCCAACGCTTAACCGGATTGGGGGTGAAGCCAACGGTGAAATGGTTGGATAACGCGGTTTCCGTAGTGTCCGAGGCGTTGGATACCTCCAATTGATAAAGGCCGGTATCCCGCGCGCCGAGGGAATCGAACTTGAGGGCGGTATCCACGGAAACGGTAATCCCGTCCTTCATCCAACGGAAGAGCAAGGAATCGGATCGGGTGATGACCGGGCTTACCGTAAGGGCGCTCCCGGCGGGGGAGGACTGCGGCTTGATTTCGGAAATGCGCGGAAGCATTTGCTTAACCGTCAGCTTGAACGTCATCGAATCCCGTCCCGCCCGGTTCGCGGCCGCGAAGACATAGGCCCCGGAATCCGCCAGGGCCAGGGATTTGAAGCCGAGAACGCTATCGCTTCCGAGCAGTTTCCCCGCCCGGGACCAGGCGAAGTCGGCTTCCGGCGTATAGACTTCGGCACCGCCGCTATCCGCTTGGCGATAGATCCCGGGGCGCGTTTCCCAAACGGGATCCAATTCGATCGCGTCCCCGATGCGGCCCGCGAGAGCGAGGGGAAGGTCCGGCAAGGCCGGCGCCGCGAGGCGATAGTCCCGTACTTGGGCTTGGGCTTTGCCGCCCGCGATGGCGGTGCGGCTCTGGTAGACCAGGATGCCCTTGATGTATCCCCGCACCAGCAGGGTGAAGGCCGCCTCCAGTCCCGGCGGATAAGCGGCTTCGGCCGGGAAGTCCTCGCCCTTGAGCCAATGATGGATGAGGAGGGTATCGCCTTTGCGCGCGTTTACGCCCCAGACGTTCAGGGAGTCGAATCCCGCCGTCAACTCGGGATTCCGGAAGCTTAAGTAGGATTGGCCCTCGGAGTCGGGACCCAGGCAGCCGGACTGGACGAGAACGAAGGCGGTGGCAAGCGCCGTGAGCGCGCCTGCCGCAATCGGCGCCCGCCCGCGCGGAACCGCGCAATCTCCGATCATAAGTTTACCGGCACCACCGTCCGTCCGGGACTCTCCGCCGCATGCGAGAACGCGAACCAGACGGCGAAGCCCGCGGCCACGGCCGTTCCGCCGGCCCCGATCCAAAGCCATTTGCGCCGGCCGCTCCGGCCCATGGGCGCGTCGTCCTCCCGCTTCACTTCCCCGAACATGCGTTCGATAGCCTCGCTGGCGTACATCCCGGAAAGATCGGCGTCCGGCGACAGGAGCAGCAAGCGGTGCATCCAGTACTTCCCGGCTTCGACGGAACGGGGATCAGCGGCGAGGACGACGGCGAGATGTCGGGCTATGAAGAGGCTGTCATCGCGGGAATGGTCGGGATTTTTCTGCCGGAAGGTCTCGATCCGCTTGAGGACGATTTCGAAATTCCCGTTGATGTACTCGTCATGGATGCCTTTTTGATCGATGCGGGGGATAGGGGCCGCAGGCGCCGGTTCCTGGCGCGCATCGCTGGCGCCGGCTCCCGATCCGGAGCCCAGGAACAGGACCAGAACGAAGAGGCGTATCGAAAGGCGAAGACGGTAAGGCATGGAAGACCAAAAGTCGGTCTTCCGAATCTAGTTTTTCGCGGGGCTTTTCAAACCGTATCCATTCTCAGGTGGCGCTGGCGAAACCCCTTTAAATGGATCAGATGGCGTATCACGGTCGCCCGGGATATCCCCAGCACCTTGCCTATTTCGACTTGGGTCATCCTTTCGATATGGAATAGGGAAAGGATTTTCCGCGTGCGCTCCGGGCACCGGTCCAAGATCTTCTTCAAGGTGATCCTGTCCAACAGAAGGCTTTCGTTATCATGGGTTTCGGCGGGAACGAATTCCAACTCCTGCTCATCCAGATACCGGATCTTTTCCTTTCTCCACCGCTGGATGCCGAGGTTGATGGCGACCCTGTACATCCAGGTCGATGGGCACGATTCGTGGCGGAACTTCTCGAAGTTCTGGAAGTACTTCACGAATACGTCGTGGGCCAGATCCTTGGCGTCATCCGATTTGGGACTGTAGCGCAGGCAGATCAGATAAATTTTCCGGTAATACTTCTTGTACACGTTTTCGAAATGCTTTTCATCGACTCCCGCCCGGCCGAGCCGATCGGGACGCCCGGCTGGATACAGGCCTATCGTACTCATCATGCTTCCCCCTCCTAAGCCCGTTGCAAGCTAGCAGGGCCGGGCCGGGAGTGGAGCATCGATGGGGTGAAACGCGATAATCCGGGGTCAAGCGCACTAGGCAAAGGGGCCGCGGGAACGCGGCGCATGGGCGCGCTTTTTTCAGTCTAAATGGATGTTCTTGAAATTCTTATAAAGGGTTCGGCTAAGCGGCAATTTCGCGCCTCCCGTGAGCTCGACGTCGTACATTCCGCCGCCATGGGAAAGCACGGATTTGACTTCCCGCTTGTCCACGATATAGGAACGATGGATCCTGGAGAACTGGGGCGGAAGGACCTTTGCGAGCGAATCGAGGGTTTGTCGGTGATATTCCGAAACCCCCTTCTTAAGCCGGATTTCGACGTAATTCCCGTCCCCGCGGAAATAGGATACGTCCTCCAATTGGATGAGGGCGATGCCTTGGGGTTTGCGGATGGGCAGGTATTTCGCGTGCTTCCCCGCATAATTCGCGTCCTTAACCCGGTTGATCGCTTTTTTCAGGCGCTCCTCGGAAACGGGCTTGGGAACGAAGTCGAGGACGCCGTATTCGAAGGCCCGCAGCGCCTGGTCTTCGTTGGCCGAGACGATGATGGTATGGAATGAGCCGGCCACCGCCCCTTGCAGAAGCTCGAAGCCGCTTTCCCCGTTGAGATTCAAATCCAGGAACAGCAGGTCCACCGGATTTTCGGCCAAGGCGAACCGGGACGCGTCCAGGGTCGCTTCGCAACCGATCCAGGAAATTTCCTTGCCCAGGATTTCCTGCACCATGCGCTGTAGCCCGCGGGCAGCCACCCGTTCATCTTCCACTATTAAAATCCGCATCGTGATTCTCCCGGTGGTATCGCGCGGATCAGGCTGGCGAATCCGCTTTAGCGAGGGCCGCCGAACGGCGATCCCTGGAAGGAAGCATAGGGTTCGTCTCCTTTTCTATGGAAATGGTTACCGCCCAGCCCCCGGACACCGCTCGCGAGTCCAGCCGCCATCTCGGCCCATAGGCTTCTTGCAACCGGGCCCGGACGTATTTCAGGCCGAGTCCGCCCGATTCGGCGCTTTTGTTCCCGGCAATGCCGTCGTTGAAAAGGGTGAAATGGATATCGCCCTCATCCACGCGTCTGCTTAAGACGAACACCCCTCCCTCTTTGCCCGCGTAGCCATGCGTGAGCCCGTTCTCGACTAAGGTATGGAAAACCATGGGCGGGATCCTTTCCCCGGCTTCGATGCCTTCGAGGCGAAGCGTAAAGCACTTGTCGTGGCGCAGGCTCATCACCTCCAGATGCATACGGCAGATCCGGATTTCCTCATCGATAGGGATGACCTTTTCGCCGACTATTTTCAGCAGCTGTTTCAATTCCTGCGACAAGGCATGCAACAGCTTTTCCGCGGTAGCCGGATCCTCCTTGATCCACATGGTCGCGGCGTTGATCGAATTAAGCATGAAATGGGGATGGATGTTGGCTTTAAGGAGTTCCAACTCCAACCTCATCGAGCGGATCTGCTCATCCTGGAAGGCGTGTACGGCCGCCTGCTGGCGCCGATGCCTTTCTTGCGCCTCGGACTTTATGGCCTGGATGCTTTCCCCCAGGCTGATGAAGAGCAGGCACATTTCCCCGACCGATCCGAAAAGGATCCCGTATTCGGTGAAAATATTCGAGGGCAAAACCCCCGCGAATTTCAAGGCGTACAGGATCAATCCGGACACCATGAAAATCCACGCGAACAGGAAGGTTTTCGCGGCCGGAACCTTGTTCCACAGGCATCGGACGTTGATCATGAAAATGGCGAGGGTGAAGGCGGAGAAATAGAATGCCGAAACCGCCAAGGTCGCCCTGGGATCCAGGGCCAATGCGCGCGGCAGCCAGCCCAGGAGGGCCAAAACCCGGTAGGCGGCGAAAAGGATCGGCGCCGCCAGGAACCCTTTCAGCGCCTTGTGCAATCGCGGCGCGTTTCTTCGGCTATCCAGCACGGACATGGTGAAGAGAAGCCGGCAGAAAAAGGCGCACCCGAGGAAGACGGGCACGTTATGGTTGGCCCACCACGTCCATGTTGGCCATAAATATTGGTAGGCAAGCCCGTATAGGCTGAATTGGAACAGCCCGTAGCCGGTTATGTACATGAAGTAGAAGAGGTATCCGGATTCCCGGACCTTGACGAAAAGGATCAGGTTGTAAAGCGATAAGACGAGCATGAATCCGAAGAAAACCCCGAAGACCAACTGTTCTTCCAGGGCGCGGCTTTGATACCGTTGCGTGGAATAGAGCTTGAGGGGAAGGGCCATCCCCCCTCCGTTTTGATAGCGGAGATAGAATGTCTTCTCTTTGCCGAAAGGCAAGGAAAGCTGGAAAAGGAGATTGCGGTTGATGATGAACCGCGAGGAGAACGGCAACGCTTGCCCCAATTCCTGGACTTCCCAATCCGGACCCTCCCCGGTATACAGCTCCACGTTGTCCATATCCGGATAAGCGGCCTGGAGGATCCAGGGATCGGAGAAGGTGAGGTTCTTTACCTGGAAGCGGACCCAAACGGCGGATCGGGTAAAGCCCAGATTGGGGACGATGTCCCGGCTCATGCGGAATCCCGCGGAATATTCGGGCGACGTGACTTGCCGGATGTTCAGCCCGCCGGTGGCGTCCTCCAGGATATCCGCATGGTTTCCCACGCCGGCGATCATATTTTCATCCGTGAGAGTCGTCGCGGCTCCGACGATATCGGGCGGAAACAGGAAGAAGACGGGAATAAGGAGGGGGAGATAGTGCCGCACGTTGACTCGGAAATTAGCTTTTCACATCGGCGGTTTTAAAATTAAAAAATAGCCTGGGAGGGGGCAATGGCGGATACCGAGAGCAAATGGAACAGACGGGAATTTTGTAAGACCAGCTTACGTTTGGCGGGGGTCGGCCTGGGGTCGGCGTTCTTCGGCCCATGGGCGATCAATCGCGTCTACGCCTCCGCCAAGGACAAGCCCATTACCATCGGCATCACGACCGATATCACCGGCCAGTACGGCAGCAGCGGGGCCAGCGAAATGCTGGGGATCCGCATGGCCATTTCCGAATTCAACGAGCGGGGCGGGCTGCTGGGGCGGAAAATCCAATGGATCCACCAGGATACCGAAACCAACCCCGCGACCGGGTCCCGGGTGGCGGAAAAAATGATCTCGCGCTATGAATGCAATTTCCTGATCGGGGGCGTCAGCTCGGGAGTGTCGGATTCCATCGCCCAAGTCGCGCAAAAATACGGCGCCATCTACTTGGATACCAATTCGAGTTCTCCCAGCGAATCCGGGGCCCATTGCCATCGCGTCAAATTCGTATGGGACGGGAACGGGAACAATTTCGGGCGGGCCATCGTGAAGTACGCCATCCAGACCGTGGGAAACAAGTGGATGCTGTTGACCAGCGACGATGAATGGGGGCCCCAAATCCACGGCGCCGTCCGTAAAGCCGCGGAAGCCCGGGGCGCCCATATCATGAACGAGCTGATGATCCCCAAAGGCACCGTCGATTTCACCTCCTACCTTCAAGAGATCACGCGGCAGAAGCCGGACGTGGTCGGGGCCGCGTTTTGCGGCGACTATTTGAAGGCCCTCAGGGCGCAGGCTTCGCATTCCGGCTTACGGGAGAAGCCGGCCTGGATCTTCAACCAACAAGATTGGCCGGACATCTACGGGCTGCCCAAGGGGAGCCTGTTCGGGACCTTCGCCACCTGCTGGTACCACAAATTCGATCTTCCCGGAGTAGCGGATTTCATCCGGAAATACCGGGCGGCCTATCCCCAGGAGCGCATCCCGGTCCCGGGTAACGTCTATTACAACGGCTATATGGCGACACGGGAGCTCTTGCGGGCCGTGGAAAGGGCGGGCACGGTGAACAACATCGCCGTCATCAAGGAGCTGGAGCGGCTACGCATAACCGCCCGCGACCGCATGCAGCATCATGACGCCTATATGGATCCGAAGACCCATCATTTGCAGCAGTCCGTTTACGTGGCCACGGAAAACCTGGAACGGCGGGAAGATGACGATGTCTTCAAGATCCTTTCGCGCGTGGCCCCCGAGGATGTCGCGGACGAGGCGGCCGACTGCGCATGCAAGTTGGAGCCCTATGAGGCGACGCCGACTTACGAGGTTTAGCGTCCCCAACGGGATGGGGATTCGGCTGCGGCGCTAAGGATTCATTACCCGTTTCTCGACCAAGGTGTAGGTCGCGCCCGGGATGGTCGCCACTATGAAATCCATATCCGAAGTTCCCGTGGCGCCGATTTCCGCCAAGCGGCGGAAGTTGCTGAAAATCGGGGAGTGATCCCAATTCTGTACGTCTAACCCGCCATCGGATTTGTTTTCGACGAAGAAGGCCCCGGGCGCATCGGTCGGAGGCCCGCCGCCGGCGCCGGGAAGGCCGTGCAGATTGATGGCTACGATATTGTCTTCTACGAAGTAAAGCTCGAGGCGCGTGCGCACGCCACGCGTGTCGTCGCCCGGATAGGGCGCTTCGAAGAGATAAGTCTCCCTCCATATCCGCTGGCCCTGGCGGTAGGGAACCGCCGTTGCGGTCAAGGGGGGAACATGCATGTTACCCAGCCCGTCCGGCCCCCTGAAATCGGCCTGTTCCATGCCGCCCATCATGGAAGAGGTGCCGCGGGAAGAATCCCAAGCCGTGATGAAGCCGTCGGGATTGAAGATGAGCATAACGCTGAGTTGGCCGGCGGCGACCAAGGTGTCGAAGGGGACGGCATGCCCGGCGGAATCATGGTGGGTCACGGTGTCATGCACCATCAAGGTCGAATTGAGATCGCTTTCCTTGATGGAGAGCGGTTTGAGAAAACGGAAAAAGGTCCCTCCGTTAGGATGTACGGCCATGACGGTTTCGGCCGGACCGGTGAACATCGAGGTGGCCGCCGTAGTTTGATGTAGCGCTGAATCGTAGGTCCCCGCCTTGGTATAGACGGTATTCCCATCGCCCAAATCCACCGAAGCCCGCACGCGGAATCCTTCGGTCCAATTGATCAGGACGAAATTGTAATCGCCCACTTCCTGTTCGGTGAACGGCGCCGTCGCCGCCAGTTTCGCCCGACCCGCCTCGGTCATGAAATCGATATAGTCGCTATCATGGGGCACGTTATAGTCGTGGTACATGCTGTCTTGCATGCGCATGGACAAGGATTTGTTTTCGAAGATGGGGAAGTTACCCTCGGGATTATGCGTACCGGTTCCGCTCAGCTCCACCGTTTTGACCAAGGTGATGCCTGCCACGGCGACCTGGAAACTTTCCAGCCTCTCCGTGGTATTGCCCGCGCCAAGCCGGGCCAAAGCGGCATCCTGCGTGGGAGCGCTCAGGGTTACGAGACGTATCGAGGCCGTCTTGCGGCTGCCGCCCGAATCGTTGCCGGTAATGCCCAGGCAGGAAATCAGGGCCGACGCGCAAACGGCTGCGAGAAGGAGAAGGGATAGGGATTGGGGTTTTACCGTCATAGGTTCCGCCTTGGGTCTATTGGCTTTGTCCAGTATATCGGTGGCGGAAGCGAAAGGGGACATCAGGGCGGGAAATACTTCGGTTTATATTTCCTCCATGAACAGTATCTCCCCAAAGGCATCCTCCGTTGTTGTGCCCCGCGGGATTCCGGTTGACCTCACTTTGCTCGATTTCCTTTCAAAGCGCTTTCCGCACATCGAGACGCAAGCCTGGGAAAGCCGCATCGGGGAGGGGAAAGTCCGGTTCGGCGATGGAACCGCCGCGTTCGCCCTATCC